>JBASJO010000064.1:0-11661 GCA_049655365.1 Rhodoferax sp.
TTTTTTTCCAGCTTGGCGACCACATCAGGGCCGGGCACGCTCAGGCGCGTGACGGTGAGGACCTCGTCAAGCAACCTGGGGGGAGCCACTTTGACGGTTTGCAGGCTGATGAAACGTTCGATGATCAGCGCCATGGCCAGCACCGAGCAGGCCACCAAAGGCCAGATCGGCCAGCCCGCGGCTTGTAGGATGGAAAACAAATTGAAACTCCGCTGAAAATGAAAGCTGGGCAATTATGGCGCAGGGATGTTCAGCACCCGCGCACTCTCGAAGTTCCTGGGCTCGCCGCTCACCGGGTCGGTGAACTCCAGCCGTTTTGCCAGCAGCTGCAGCGGGCGAGTGTGGTCCATCTGGCCTTCGGGGGTCAATGTGGGGTAGAGGCCATCGTTCAAAATGGGCAGACCCAAGCCAAGCATATGCACGCGCAACTGGTGGCGCTGGCCGGTGACTGGTTTGAGCTGGTAACGCGCCAGTTCACCATGCACCTCCTGCACATCAATGTGGGTGATGGCGTTGGGCTCCCCGGGCACCTCGTGCTGCAGCATGAAGTGGCCTGCCTCCTGAATGCGGCTACTGCGGGTGATGGGCCAGCTCAGGCCGGACCGCCACGGGGCGATGGCTTCGTAGCTTTTGCGCACCTGGTGCTGGCTGAACAGCGCGCAATAGGCGGCGCGGCTGGCGGGCTGTTTGGCAAACAGCACCAGCCCGGCGGTGTCGCGGTCAATGCGGTGGATGGGCACCAGGTCATTCAGGCCCAGTTTGTTCTTGAGGCGCACCAGCACCGTTTCGGTGAGGTAGCCGCCCGAGGGCACGACGGGCAAGAAATGCGGCTTGTCGACCACCAGCAGATGGTCGTCCTGGTACAGCACTACTTCGTCAAACGGAATGCGCGGCTCGTTGGGCACCTCGCGGTAGTAAAAAAGGCGCTGGTGCGCAGGGTAGGGCGCGTGGCTGGCCCGCTCGGGCGAAATAGCCTGGCCACGTTCGTCTATGACGTCCCCGCTGGCCATGCGCGCCAGCCAGGTCTGGGGCGACACGTTGGGAAAACGCGCGGTCAAAAAGTCCAGCAGGCTTGGCCACGGCCCAGCGGGCAAGCCCACGCAACTGGGGCCGATGCCCTTGCGCGTGGGTGGTTTAAACGCGCTCAAACACCAGGTCCCACACGCCATGACCCAGTTTGATGCCGCGGTTTTCGAACTTGGTCAGCGGCCGGTAGTGCGGTTTGGGGGCGTAACCCAACAGTTCAGGGTGCTCGGCAGTGGCGGTATTTTTCAGCAGGGGCTCGGCGCCCAGGACTTCCAGAATCTGCTCGGCGTAAGGCTGCCAGTCAGTGGCGCAGTGGATGTAACCGCCCACTTTCAGGCGCGCTGCGAGTTTGGCAATCAGCGGCGCCTGGATCAGGCGGCGTTTGTTGTGCTTTTTCTTGTGCCAGGGGTCTGGGAAAAAAATGTGCACGCCGTCCAGGCTGTGCAGCGGCAGCATGTGGTCGATGACCTCGACCGCGTCGTGCGCGCAGATGCGGATGTTGTGCAGGTCTTGCTCGCCGATGCGTTTGAGCAGCGCACCCACGCCGGGCTCATGTACTTCGCAGCACAAAAAGTTGGTGCCCGGTAGCAGTGCGGCAATGTGGGCGGTGGCCTCTCCCATGCCGAAGCCGATTTCGAGTACCGTGGGTCGGCTCGCGACTTCACTGGTCTCCACTGCGGACGCATCGGCAAAAGCAAGCGCAAAATCAAGGGGCGCAGGCTGGTAAGGCAGCAAAAACTTGGGCCCCAGCTCCTCGAACGCCTTGGTCTGGCCCGTGGTGGTGCGGCCGGCGCGGCGGACAAAACTCTTGATGGTCTTGGGAAAGGCGACGTCGGCCAGCGACTGCGGGCGGATGCGCGGCGCGCGCGCCTGATCCGGCACTTTGGGGGGGGTGTTTTGGGTGTCGTTCACGGGGAGCGATTGTAGAGACCCCGCCACTGCGCCACCCAATTCGCCAATGCGTCGGCGAGCTCCTGCTGCTCGGCCAAGCCCAGCGCGGCGGCAGCCTGGTTCAACGCAACCAGCGGTTGATCGGTATTCAGCGCCTGCGCGCCGTTTTGTTTGCTGAGTTTTTCACCATTGGGCCCCAGCACCAGCGGAGTGTGCAGGTAGCGCGGGGTGGGCAGGTGCAGGGCGCGTTGCAGCAAGATCTGGCGGGCGGTGTTGTCGGCCAGGTCCTGGCCGCGCACCACGTCGGTGATGCCTTGGGCGGCGTCGTCCATCACCACCGCCAATTGGTAGGCAAAACAGCCATCGGCACGCTTGAGGATGAAGTCACCGACGTCAAGCGCCACATCCTGCGATTGCTCGCCCAAACGGCGGTCATGCCAATGCAGCGGCGGCTGCTCTTGGGTGTTGAAGCGCCAGGCGCGCGCGGGTTTGTCCTGCAGCCCTTTGCGGCAGGTTCCGGGGTAGATCAACTCGCCATGGCGGGGTTTGACCTGGCCGCTGTGCTGCAGGGCGAGTTCGATGTCACGCCGGCTGCAGCCACAGGGATAAGCGTGGCCACTGGCAATGAGTTCATCAAGCGCTGGTTGGTAGAGCGGCGTACGCTGCAATTGGTAAACGGGCGGCTGGTCGCTGTGCAGGCCGAGCGCTGCCAGTTGTTGCAGGATGGTCTGGCCCAGGCCGGGTAGGCAGCGGGTGCTGTCGACGTCCTCGATGCGCACCAACCACTGACCGCCGTGGGCACGTGCATCGAGCCAGCTGGCCAGCGCCGCCACCAGCGAACCCGCATGCAGCGGGCCAGTGGGTGAGGGGGCGAAACGGCCGATGTAGGGGGGGGCCATCGCGGCGAGGGCGCCGCTCCCACAAATAGACGACATCTGTTTCGGTTTTTGTAGGAGGCCCGCCATCGGGCCGATGGGCTGTTTTAAACCACCGCCAGCGCCAGCTCCAACCCCGACACAAACGCGTCTTCCACGCGGTGCCCAATGCACCAGTCGCCGCACACGCCCAGGCCTTTTTTGGCGTCCCAGAGGTGGCTTTTCCCCAACGGCTGGACTGTCTTGGCATACAGCCAGCGCTGGGTGTCGACATGGGCCGGTTCGGCACGGATGCCGGTGACCTCGCTGAAGGCCTTCAGTAGTTTGGCTTCGACGCGCGGCACGTCGTCGTGAATGTGTTCCTGTGACCAGGCGGGGCTGGCCTGGATGGTCCAGCGCTCGATGGGTTCCCGTCCGGGTTTGCTCGATTCGCGCGCCAGCCAGGCGATGCGGTGGTGCGTGCTGCGCGCGGCGTTCCATTGCGGCCCCAGGGCCGACAGGCCGGGTTGCATGGCTTGCGGAAAAGCCAGCATCAGTGTCCAGCAAGGGGCAACCTTGACTTGCTCGAGTTGCTTGACCCAGGGCTTGGCTTGCTCGGAAGTCTGCAGCAGGCTGTGCGCCTGGGCGCTGGGGATGGCCAACAAGACGCCGTCGAAACCAGAAAAAACATGCTGGGCGCCATCGGTACCTTCGGTGCGCAATTGCCATTTCTTTTTGTTGACGGCATCAGCTTCGATGCGGTTGACGCGGGTTTCCAGCTCGATGTGGCCACCGGCCGCGAGTGGTTCGGCCCAGCCGCTCACCAGCGACTTCATGCCGGGTACGGCCACCCAGTGGGCGTCGTGGGTCGACAGGCCGGGGCCGGCCACATGGCCCATTTCATCAAGCACCTGGACGCTGTTGGCGCTCCAGCGTTTGCACAGCTTGGGGGTGGTTTCCAGCGCTTTCAGGAAACGTGGGTCGCGCGCGGTGAAGTACTGGGCGCCGTGGTCGAACGAACCAAAGGCGCTGCTGCGGGTGGCCATGCGTCCGCTGGGGCTGCGGCTTTTCTCGAAAATGGTGACCTGGTGGCCGGCCTGCACCAGCGTGCGGGCGCAGGTGATGCCCGCCATGCCAGCGCCGATGACGGCAAAGTGTTGGGGTGCGCGCTGCGCAGAACTCATATTTTTCTCCAGTTGGTAACGATGCATTTGTCTTTGCGAATGGGTCCGACTTTACCAGCCGGCGAAGTGGGGCCTACAAACCGCGGTGTCGTTCCAGCAGGGCGGTGCGGGTGGTAGGGCTTTCCAGTTGCGTCAGCCACCATTGCAGGGCACGCCCGGGGGCGTTGCTGGCGGCGCGCCAGGCGTAGTTGACGCCCACCACGCGGGGCGCACGCTCGGTTTGCTTGACTACCAGGCGGCCGGTGTCGATGAATGGGCCGGCCATGCATTCGGGTAGCGAGCCACAACCCAGGCCGCGCAATTGGGCGTCCAGCTTGTCCTGCATGGTGGCCACGGTGAACACGTCCTGTCCACCCAGCAGACCAATCGTCACGCCCCGGCCACGGCTGATGGTGTCGGCCACGGCCACGGCGCGGTGCGCACGCATGGCTTCGTCGCTGAGCGGCTCGAAGGCCTGAGCCAGCGGGTGGTGCGGCGCCACCGCATAGACAAAGCGCACATCGCCCAACGGCTTGGCGTGGATGGCGGTGTTTTGCACCAGATCGGCCACGCCCAGCGCCAGGTCGGCCTCGCCGCTGGTCAGGGCTTCGAGCGTGCCCGACAGGGTTTCGTCACGCAGGCGGATGCGGGTGGGCGGATTCTGGTCGAAAAAGCTGTCGACCAGTTCCATCACCGTGGCTTTGGCAATGATGCTGTCCACGGCCAGCGTCAATTGTGGCTCCCATCCGGTGGCCACGCGTTTGACGCGGTTGGCGACCGCTTCCAGGTCTTCCAGCAGGCGTTCGCTTTCGCGCAGCAGCTCGTGACCCGCAACGGTGGGCAGTGCCCGGCGTGAGCTGCGGTCGAACAGCAGCACATCGAGCGCGTCTTCGAGCTGGCGCACGCGGTAGGTGAGGGCGCTGGGAACCATGCCCAGCACGCGCGCGGCGGCGGCGAAACTGCCGGTGCTGGCAATGGTTTGCAGCATGGCGAGCGCTTCAGGTGTCAAAACATTGCGTGCAGTTTGCATGGTGTGCCACTTTCAATTCAAAAAGATTGAATGATGCCATCAAATCCCAAGACCTTTTGTCGCCTGTTTTACAACTACATTGGAGGCTATCCAAGGAGACACACCATGATCACCCTCAGACCTTCCCAGGAGCGCGGCTATGCAGACCATGGCTGGCTCATGTCGTTTCACAGTTTTTCGTTTGCCGGGTATTACGACCCGGCACACATGGGCTGGGGCAACTTGCGCGTCATCAACGAAGACCGCGTGGCCCCAGGCAAAGGTTTTGGCACCCATGGCCACCGCGACATGGAAATTGTGAGCTATGTATTGCAAGGCGCGCTGGCGCACAAGGACAGCATGGGCAACGTCAAGTCCATTCCGCCCGGTGACGTGCAGCGCATGAGCGCCGGCACCGGTGTGCAGCACAGCGAATTCAATTTCGCGCCTAACGAGACCACGCATTTCTTGCAGATCTGGATCGAGCCGGATATGAAGGGCGTCGAGCCCAGCTATGAACAAACCACTTTTGCCGATGCGGCCAAGCAGGGTCGGTTGTGCTTGGTGGCATCGCCTGATGGCGCGCAGGGTTCGGTGCGACTCAACGCCGATGCCCGCCTGTATGCGGGTTTGTTCGATGCCGGGCAGACTGCCACGCTGGAACTGGCCGCTGGTCGCAAGTCTTATGTGCACCTGGTTCGCGGCGCCCTGACGGTGAACGGCCTGGCCCTGCGCACCGGCGATGCCGCCCTGCTGGACGGCGAGACACAGGTGGTGTTGAACGATGCGCAGGATGCCGAGGTATTGGTTTTCGATTTGAGTTCGTAGGGACGACTTCAGTCGACCCTACGAGTTGAGTGAGAACATCGAGTTAGCAGGTATATTTCAATTTTCAAAAGGAGCTTTCACCATGGCAAAAGTTGCAGTTGTTTTTCATTCAGGTTATGGCCACACCCTGCGCATGGCGCAATCGGTGGCAGATGGTGCCAACGCCGATCTGGTGGCGATTGACGCCGATGGCAACCTGACAGAAGACGGCTGGGCCACCCTGAACGAAGCCGACGCCATCATCATGGGCAGCCCCACTTACATGGGCAGCGTGAGCTGGCAGTTCAAAAAGTTTGCTGATGCGTCGAGCAAAGCCTGGTTCAGCCAGGCCTGGAAAGACAAGATTTTTGGCGGTTTTACCGCCAGCGCCAACGTCAACGGCGACAAACATTCCACGCTGCACTACTTCATGACGCTGGCCATGCAGCACGGCGGCATCTGGGTGGGCACCGGCCTGCACTACAACAACACCAAGGCGTCGCAGCGTAATGACATCAATTACCTGGCTTCCAGCGCCGGCCCCATGGCGCAAACACCCGGCGACGCCGGTGGTGCAGAAATGAACGCCGGCGACCTGGAAACCGCCCGCCTGTTCGGCCAGCGCGTGGCCGAGTTGGCGGCCCGGTTCAAGGGATAAAACAGCCATCGGCCCGAGGGCGGGCCTCCCACAAATTCAGGGCCTCCAGCATTTTGTGGGAGCGGCGCCATCGCCGCGATTGACCCCTGCAATCTCAGACAGCCGCGATAATCGGGGCCTATGTCCAATCCCAAAGTTCTTTTCGGCTTTCATGCCGTGGGCGTGCGCCTCAAGACTGCGCCCAAATCCATTGTTGAAATCTACATCGACCCAACCCGCCGTGACGCCCGCATGCGCCAGTTTGTCGACAAGGTCAAGGAGGCCGGCGTGCGCCTGCTGGAGGCCGACGGCATGCGCCTGGCCAAGCTGTGCGGCAGCCACGGGCACCAGGGCGTGGCGGCACGGGTGCATGAGCTGACCCAGGTGACCTCGCTCGATGAGTTGCTGGAGCAACTCGAAGCGGCCCAGTTGGAGCTGCCGGTGAACCAGCGCGTGCAGCCGCTGATCTTGGTGCTGGATGGCGTGACCGACCCGCACAACCTGGGCGCCTGCCTGCGCGTGGCCGACGGCGCCGGCGTGCATGCCGTGATTGCCCCCAAAGACCATGCAGCGGGAATCAATGCCACGGTGGCCAAGGTGGCCAGTGGTGCCGCCGAGACCGTGCCCTACTTCATGGTAACCAACCTGGCGCGCACCCTGAACGAGCTCAAGGAACGCAACATCTGGATCATCGGCACCAGCGATGTGGCGACCAAAACGCTTTACCAGGCCGACCTGAAAGGCCCGGTGGCACTGGTGCTGGGCGCCGAGGGCGACGGCATGCGCCAGCTCACGGCCAAGACCTGCGACGAACTCATCAGCATCCCGATGCGCGGCGCGGTGGAAAGCCTGAATGTGTCGGTGGCGAGTGGTGTGTGCCTGTACGAGGCGCTGCGGCAGAGGTCTTTGTAGACGGCCCTGTCGTCGCGGGAGGCTCTTAATTTGTGGGAGGCCCGCCTTCGGGCCAATGGCTGTTGGGGGGTCAATCGCGGCGAGGGCGCCGCTCCTACAAAAATGTTGATGCACTGGCCAGCGACAACCCAGCCATGTCCTTGGCGGCCAGCAGCGGCGTGCCATCCAGCGGCCAGTTGACGCCAACTGCAGGGTCGTTCCACAACAGGCTGCGCTCATGCTCTGGGTACCAGTAGTCGGTGGTTTTGTACAAAAACTCGGCACTGTCGCTGGTCACCAGAAAGCCGTGGGCAAAACCTGTCGGAATCCAGAGCTGGCGCTTGTTTTCTGCCGACAACAGCACGCCCTCCCATTGTCCAAATTGGGGCGAGCTACGGCGCATGTCGACCGCCACGTCAAACACCTCGCCCTGCGTCACCCGCACCAGTTTCCCCTGCGCGTGCTCGATCTGGTAGTGCAGGCCGCGCAGCACGCCTTTGGCCGATTTGCTGTGGTTGTCCTGCACAAATTGCACGTCCAGGCCAGTGCATTGGGCGAAGTCGCGTGCGTTGAAGCTCTCGAAAAAGAAACCACGGGTATCGCCAAAAACCTTGGGTTCAAGAATCAGCACGCCGGGCAGGGCGGTAGGGGTGACGGTGTAGGGCATGTCTTACTTCAAAAGGCTCAACAAATACTGCCCATAGCCATTTTTGGCCAGGGGTGCGGCGAGTTTTTGGATTTGGGCGGCGTCGATCCAGCCTTGGCCAAACGCTATCTCTTCGGGGCAGGCGACTTGCAGGCCCTGGCGCTTTTGCAAGGTGGCAATGAAGCTGGCGGCTTCCAGCAGGCTGTCGTGGGTGCCGGTGTCGAGCCAGGCGTAACCGCGGCCCATGATTTCGACGTTGAGCTGGCCCTGCTCCAGGTAGCGCCGGTTGACATCGGTGATTTCAAGTTCACCGCGCGCAGACGGCTGGATGCTGGCGGCAATGTCGCACACCTGCTTGTCGTAAAAATACAGGCCGGTGACGGCGTAATTGCTCTTGGGTACTTTGGGTTTTTCCTCGATGCTGATGGCGCGTTTGTGGGCGTCGAACTCGACCACGCCATAACGCTCGGGGTCGTGCACATGGTAGGCAAAGACGCTGGCACCGGTCTGCCGTTCGTCCGCATGGGTGAGTTGCTTGACCAGGTCGTGGCCGTAAAAAATGTTGTCGCCCAGCACCAGTGCGCTGGGCTGGCCGGCCACAAAGTCGCGACCGATGATGAACGCCTGCGCCAGGCCGTCGGGGCTGGGTTGCACCGCGTAGCTGATCGTCATGCCCCACTGGCTGCCGTCGCCCAGCAGCTCGGCAAAACGCGGCGTGTCTTGCGGCGTAGAGATGACCAGCACCTCGCGAATCCCGGCGAGCATGAGCGTGCTCAAGGGGTAGTAGATCATGGGTTTGTCGTAGACCGGCATGAGCTGTTTGCTGACCGCCTGCGTGACCGGGTAAAGCCGGGTGCCGGAGCCACCAGCGAGGATGATGCCTTTGCGTTGTGTCACTATTGGTTCCCTTGAAATAATTGGCCCGGAAAACTATCGACCCGAGGCCGGGCCTCCCACAAAATACCGGGCGCCACTGTAGGAGCGGCGCCCTCGCCGCGATGGTTTTGGTTCATGAGATTGATTCTTCCAGCATGCGGTTCACGCCGGTTTGCCAGGCTGGCAGGCTCAGGCTGAACTTTGCTTGCAGCTTGTGGGTGTCCAGGCGCGAATTCAGCGGCCGCTGGGCCGGCGTGGGGAAGGCGCTGGTGGGCACGGGCTCAACCACGGTGGCCCTGATTGCCAAGCTGGGTTGCAACTTCTTTGCCTGTGCGATGACATATTGGGCGTACTCGAACCAGGTGGTGCAACCGCTGGCCACCAGGTGGTAAATGCCAGGCAGGGCCTGGATGTCTGCCCCTGCCTGTGTCACCTGGCGGATGGCGTGGGCGGTCACATCGGCAATCAGTTCGGCACCAGTGGGAGCACCAAACTGGTCGTTGATGACCTTGAGTTGGTCGCGCTCCTGCGCGAGGCGCAGCATGGTCTTGGCAAAATTGCCGCCGCGCGCCGAATAGACCCAGCTGGTCCGGAAAATCAGGTGGCGCGGGCAGACCCAGTCGATCAGGTGCTCGCCGAGCAGCTTGGTCTGGCCATAAACATTGAGCGGAAAGGTGGGATCGTCTTCGCGCCAGGGCCGATCGCCACCGCCACCAAACACATAGTCGGTGCTGTAGTGCACCAGCCAGGCACCTGAGTGCGCGGCTTCGCGGGCCAAGACTTCGGGCGCGAGCGTGTTGAGTGTGCGCGCCAGTTCGGGTTCGCTTTCGGCCTTGTCCACCGCGGTGTAAGCTGCCGCGTTGACGATGACATCGGGTTGAATGGCTCGCACTGTGTCTGCCAGACCCACCAGATTACTCAGGTCACCGCAAAACTGGCGGCTGTGGCGGTCCAGCGCAATGAGCTCACCCAGAGGCGCCAGGCTGCGCTGCAGTTCCCAGCCCACCTGACCGTTTTTTCCGAGCAGAAGAATTTTCATGTGTATTGTTTTTGCACCCAGTCGCGGTAGGCGCCACTTTGCACATGGGCCACCCAGTCGGGGTTGTCGAGATACCACTGCACGGTTTTGCGGATGCCGGATTCAAACGTTTCGGCGGGCTTCCAGCCGAGTTCGCGTTCCAGCTTGCGGGCATCAATGGCGTAACGGCGGTCATGACCGGGGCGATCGGTGACGTAGGTGATCTGGTGTCTGTAGGGCTTGCCGTCGGCACGCGGGCGCAACTCGTCGAGCAACGCGCAAACCGTGTGCACAATGTCCAGGTTGGCTTTTTCGTTCCAGCCGCCCACGTTGTAGATTTCGCCCAGCCGGCCGGCGTCGAGCACACGGCGGATGGCGCTGCAGTGGTCTTTGACGTAGAGCCAGTCACGAATCTGCTGGCCGTCGCCATAAACCGGCAGGGCCTTGCCCGCCAGCGCATTGACGATCATCAGCGGGATGAGTTTTTCGGGGAAGTGGTAGGGGCCGTAATTGTTGGAGCAGTTGGTGGTGAGCACCGGCAGTCCGTAGGTGTGGTGCCAGGCACGCACCAGGTGGTCGCTGGCGGCCTTGCTGGCGCTGTACGGGCTGTTGGGCTCGATGTGGCTGGTCTCGGTGAAGGCCGGGTCATCCTTTTTGAGCGAGCCATAGACTTCGTCGGTTGACACATGCAGAAACCGGAACCCGCTCTTTGTGGGAGCGACGCCCCCGTCGCGATGGTCTTCGGGCAGGCCTGACCAGTACCCGCGCACCGATTCGAGCAAGTTGAAGGTGCCCACGATGTTGGTCTGGATAAATTCACCCGGGCCGTGGATGGAGCGGTCGACATGGCTTTCAGCGGCAAAGTTGACCACGGCGCGCGGCTGGTGTGTGGCCAGTAATTGGGTGACCAGCGCGGTGTCGCCAATGTCGCCTTGCACCAGGGTGTGGCGGGCGTCACCCTGCAGGCTTTGCAGCGTCTCGGGGTTGCCGGCGTAAGTGAGCTTGTCGAGGTTGATGACCGGCTCGTCATGGATGGCCAGCCAGTCGAGGACAAAATTGGCACCGATAAAACCCGCACCGCCCGTGACCAAAATCATATTTTTTCCCTAGTTTTTTTAGAATCCTCAGAGTGTAATGGAGCTGATTTCAAGAGTGTGGTGACTTTTGTGAGGTCGACTTCAGTCGACCTGGCCGAATGGATTCGACCCTACGAAGATTCAATCTCGCTAGACACTTCCAGCCACTGTTCTTCCAGCGTCTGCAACTCTTCGTTGACCGCTTTCAGGCGCTTGCCCTGGTTGGCAAAATCGGCGGGCGGGGGTGATTGGCACAAATGGCCTTCGAGCTGGGTGCCCTCGGCCTGCAGCGTGGCCATGCGGGCTTCCAGGTCGGCCAGCTTGCGCTTGAGTGAGCCGGTGGGTGCAGGCTTGTGTTTGAGTTTGGCCGCAGCGGCGGCCGCTTCGGCCTGCGCTTTGCGCTCGGCCTTGGCGGCGGCGCTGCTGGCTTCCTTGATGAGTTCGCGCTGGCGCTTGGCTTCATCCAGCAAATAACGCTGGTAGTCGTCAAGGTCGCCGTCAAAGGGCTCCACACCGCCGTGCGAGACCATCCAGAATTCGTCGCACACGCTGCGCAGCAGGGCGCGGTCGTGGCTGACCAGCATCACGGTGCCTTCAAATTCATTGAGCGCCATGGCCAGGGCTTCGCGCGTGGCCAGGTCGAGGTGGTTGGTGGGTTCGTCAAGCAGCAGCAGATTAGGGCGCTGCCAGACGATCATGCACAGCACCAGGCGCGCCTTTTCGCCGCCGCTCATGCTGCCCACGGCCTGCTTGACCATGTCGCCGCC
>JBASJO010000065.1:0-13261 GCA_049655365.1 Rhodoferax sp.
TGGTTGTTATTTTTATGAGGAGACTGTGATGGATTTGGGTATTTCAGGTAAATGGGCTTTGGTTTGCGGTGCCAGCAAGGGCTTGGGGCTGGGCTGCGCCAAAGCGCTGGTACATGAGGGTGTGAACGTGCTGATGGTGGCGCGCGGGGCTGAGGCGCTGCAGGCCGCTGCTGCGGCGTTAATTGAACGCGACGCCAGCAAGACCGGGGCGAGCGTGCAATGGGTGGCGGCTGACATCACCACAGAGGCGGGCCGCGCCGCGGTGCTGGCGCAGCGCGCTGGTTTTGACATCTTGGTGACCAATGCCGGCGGCCCGCCCACCGGTGACTTTCGCAGCTTTGAGCGGGACGACTGGATTCGCGCGCTGGATGCCAACATGCTCACGCCCATTGCGCTGATCAAGGCCACGGTCGATGGTATGGCCGCACGCGGCTTTGGCCGCATCGTTAACATCACCTCGGGCGCGGTCAAAGCGCCGATCGATGTGCTGGGCCTGTCGAATGGCGCGCGCAGCGGGCTGACCGGTTTTGTCGCTGGCCTGGCGCGCAGTGGTGTGGCCGCCAGGGGCGTGACGATCAACAACCTGTTGCCCGGCGCCTTTGACACCGAGCGGCTGCAATCCATCTTTCAGGGTGCTGCCGTCAAAACGGCGCAACCGCTGGAGGTGGTGGCTGCCGCCCGGCGCAACGGCATTCCGGCCAGGCGTTTTGGATCAATCGACGAGTTCGGTGCCATTTGCGCGTTTTTGTGCAGTCAGCAGGCCGGCTACATGACCGGGCAAAATGTGCTGGCGGATGGGGGTGCTTATCCGGGTACTTTCTAATGAGTTGGGGTCAGAGCACGTCGCTGCGAGAGAGGTCTGACCCACCAAGGCGCAAGTCAATTTCAGGAGTGACAGATGTTTCAGTTTCAAATATCTCAAGGCTTGCGTGGCCTGTTTAAAACCTTGGCCGTGAGCGCCCTGCTGGCTGCCGGACTGGCGCAGGCGCAGACTGGCTCGATCAAGCTGATGGTGGGGTTTCCGCCCGGCGGTGGCACCGACGCCATTGCGCGTATTTTGGCGGACAAGCTCAAGGACCAGCTGGGTGTACCGGTGTTGGTCGACAACAAGGCGGGCGCTGGCGGCCAGCTTGCGGCGCAGGCGCTCAAGGCTGCGCCAGCCGATGGCAACACCTTGTTTTTGTCGCACGACCACACCATCACGATTTTGCCCTTGGTGGTGAATAATCCGGGTTATGACTCGGCGCGTGACTTTGTTCCGGTAGCCGGTTTTGCCACCTTTGCCAACGGCCTGGCCATTTCCGGCGGCACCCCTGCCAAAAGCATGGCCGAGTACGTGGCCTGGGTGCAAAAGCAGGGCGCGGGCAAGGACACGGTGGGCGTGCCGGCACCGGCCTCGGTGCCCGAATTTCTGGTCAAGGTGATCGGCCAGAAATACCAGCTCGATTTGCAGGCCGCACCGTATCGCGGCAGCGCGCCCATGATGGCCGACATGCTGGGCAACCAGATCCATGCGGGTGTGGGTTCGGTGCCCGACTTCATCGAGAACCAGAAAGCCGGCAAGATCCGCATGGTGGCGGTGCTGGGCGGCAAGCGCCAGGCCGCCTTGCCTGAGGTGCCCACGTTTGCCGAGCTCGGCTTGGCCGGCTTTGAAGACTTGCCTTATTACGGCATTTTTGCGCCCAAGGGCACGCCGCAGGCTGCCATTGACAAGCTGGGCAGCGCCGTGGCCAAAGTGATCGCGCTGCCCGAGGTGGGCGAACGCCTCACCAACATGGGCTTGAGCGTGGGCTACATGACGTCCGCCCAACTGGCCAGCCGCGAACAGGCTTATGCCAAAACCTGGGCGCGCATCATCAAGGACAGCGGCTTCAAGGCGCAGTAGCCGACACCCCCAGCTCGGTGCAGAGCAGCTGCACCGTGGCCCTGAGCTGTGCCATTTCGGCTTCGAGCTGCTCGATGCGCGCCAGGGTACCGGGTGCGCCGTCGGCGCCGCGGGCGCTGCCAGGCTGGGCCAATTGCGCCTCATCCACCGGGCCGCACAGCAGGTGCGCCCAGCGCTGCTCACGGGCACCGGGCGCGCGTGCCAGCTTGATCACCAGCGGGCCGCCTTTATCAAGTGAGCGGTCCTGCAACTCTTCCAGGAAACCTTCGACCGAGGAAATGTCGGCAAAGCGGTACCAGCGTTCGGTGTTGAGGCGCAACTCGGCCGCAGTTTGCGGGCCGCGCAACATCAACAGGCCGAGCAACACCGCCGACTGCTCGGGCACACCGATGCCGCGCTGGAAGTTGTGTTCATAACGCGCCACGCGACCTGAAGCGTTGGTGCGCACCAGCGACAGCGTCATGAGGTTTTCCAGCGCGCTGGCCACATCGGCTTCGCTCAAGTCCATCACCGGATCGCGGCTGCTCTTCTGGTTGCAGCCCAGCATCAGGGAATTGAGTGACAGCGGATAGCTGTCGGGCACGGTGCGGGCTTTTTCCATCAGGGTACCGAGCACGCGGGCCTCGATGGGTGTCAGGGTCACGGGTTGGGTCAAAGTCATAATTCGGTCTTCATGAAAAATATCGTTATATTGATCTCGGGCGGCGGCTCCAACATGGCCGCCATTGTGAATGCTGCGCAGCGTGGGCGCTGGGCGGACCATTATGGTGCCAGGGTCGCCGCCGTCATCAGCAACAAGGCGGACGCCAAAGGGCTGCAATTTGCCAGCGCACAAGGCATTGTCACCGAGGTGCTGGACCACAAGGCCTACCCCAGCCGTGAGGCCTTTGATGTCGCGCTGGCACAGCTGATTGACCGCTATGACAACCCTGGCCAGCCGGTGCTGGTCGTGCTGGCGGGTTTCATGCGCATTTTGACGCCCGGGTTTGTGAATCGTTATGCCGGACGCCTGGTAAACATCCACCCCTCCTTGTTGCCCGCCTTTGCCGGCTTGCACACGCATCAGCGCGCCATTGAGGCCGGTTGCCAGGTCGCAGGGGCCACCGTGCATCTGGTCACCCCCGAGCTGGACCATGGCCCGATCCTGGCGCAGGCCGTGGTGCCAGTGTTGCCCGGTGACACGGCAGACACGCTGGCGGCGCGGGTGCTGACACAGGAGCACTTGCTTTACCCGCAGGCCGTGGCAGGCTTGCTGCGGAAGCTGGCTTAGCTTGCCTTGGTCGCGCTGGCAAAGCGTGCCAGCTCGGTGTCGGCCGTCTCCATATGATTCAAGAACAGGTCGCCGATGAACTCTTCCAGGTCTGCCATCACCAGGTTTTCGTCGGCAATCTTGAGTGAAATTGCGTTGAGCCTGGCCATGAGGGCACGATGCTCGCGCGTGTGGTGGTCAGCGTCCGGATAGCGCAGCTGCCGCATCAGTTCTTCCTCGTGCGAGAGGTGGGTACGCATGTACTGGAACAGCCGCATGGCAGAGATGACCTGTCCCTCGTGGGAGGTGGCAGCCAGCACATAGGCCGCACGTTTGAACAGCTCCCGGTGTTGTTCGTCAATGGCGGCGTCACCGATGGTGTAACTGTCTTTCCATTCGAGTCGCGTCGAAAACTGGCTGATTTCGGATTCCACCCAATCCAGCGCACTGGCATAGCTTTCAAACACCTGGCCTTGTATTCCGGCGTCCAGATAACACTTCAGAATTTCCGGGGCCATCAGGGCGCCATCTTCGACGTCGGGCTCGAAAACCAGGGCAACCACCGGCTTGACCTTTGTGTTTTCGTATCTTGTTTTCAGATAATCGGCAAAATTTTGCCGGGCTTCGGGGGGTATCAAGGCGCTGTGTTTGAAGTTGACGATTTGTCCCCAGCGGCCCTGTTGCGCCAGTCTTTTGAGGAATCCGGTGATGGTGGGGGGAATGGCTTCCACCACGTTACTGAATGGTCCCCTGGCTGTGGTGTGCAGAATGCGCCCTTTGACCCGGTATTCGATCTGATCGTGTACCTTGAACGGTGTCGTGGGGATGGCCTCCGCCGGACCTTTTTGAAAGCCCATGTTGCGATGCTCCTGCTGTAATTTATTCGTGCCGCAGGGCCTCGATCGGGTCGAGTCGGGCTGCCCGGCGTGCCGGGAAGTAGCCAAACAACACCCCAATACCAGCCGAGAACACGAACGATAGCAGGTTTACGCCAGGATTGAAGACAAACGGCACTTCCATGAACCGGGACAGACCGATCGAAGCCCCGGTGGCCAGCACAATGCCGATCACGCCGCCCAAAGCGGCCAGCACCACCGCTTCAATCAAAAATTGCAGCAGTACCTCGCGCTCCAGCGCGCCAATGGCCAGGCGCAGGCCGATCTCGCGGGTGCGCTCGGTCACGCTCACCAGCATGATGTTCATGATGCCGATGCCGCCCACCAGCAGGCTCACCGCTGCCACGGCGCCCAGCAGCGTGGTCATGACCTTGGTGGTGCCTGAGAGGGTTTCACCGAGTTGTTTGGTGTCGAGCACGTTGAAGTTGTCTTCTTCGGTGGGGTTCAGCTTGCGCCGCTCGCGCAGCAGTTCGGTGATGCCCGCCTTGACACGCTCGGGGTCGGCGCCGTCCTGCATCGACACCATCAAGGTGTTGACCCGGGTGTTGCCGGTGATGCGACGCTGCAGCGTGTGCAGCGGCATCAGTACCACGTCGTCCTGGTCGTTGCCAAAGGCGCCCTGGCCCTTGGCTGCGAGCACACCAATGACCTCGCAACTGATCTGTTTGACGCGCATCGACGCACCGACTGCCGCGCGGCTGCCAAACAGCTCGCGGCGCACGGTCTCGCCGATCAGGCAGACACCCGCGCCGGCCAATTGCTCGTCGTCGGTGAAGGTCCTGCCATCGGCCAGTCTCCAGTTGCCGGTGAACAGCCATTGGTTCGTGCTGCCAATGATGCTGCTGCTCCAGTTGCGGCCATCGAGCACCAGCACAGCGCCGCTGCGCGCCTCGGGCGCCACTGCCGCGATGCCGCCGAGCTGGCTGGCAATGGCCTCGGCGTCGGTTTCCTTGAAAGCTGGCGCACCGCCGCCACCGCCGCCCATCATGCGCTGACCCGGGCGCACCTGCAGCAGGTTGGTGCCCAGGCCGGAAATCTGGTTTTGAATGGCGAGGGTGGCCCCGTTGCCGACCGTGACCATGGTGATGACGGCGCTGACGCCGATCACGATGCCCAGAATGGTCAGGAATGAGCGCAGCAAATTGCGCCGGATCGAGCGCATGGCCAGCAGCAGGGTACTGAGCCACATCAGGGCAGCTCCGTCATTGTTGGTGCCAGAGCTTGCGAAGGGGCGCCGCTGCGAAGGATGTCGGCGGGATGCGGGTTGAGGCTGTCACTGTTGACCATGCCATCGACAAAATGGACGATGCGCTTGGCGTAGGCCGCCATCTCGGCCTCGTGCGTGACCATCAGCACGGTGATGCCGTGATCGACATTGAGCTGCCACAGCAGGTGCATGATCTCGCGGCTGCGCTGGGTGTCGAGGTTGCCGGTGGGCTCGTCCGCCAGCAGCACGGTGGGTTCGGTGACGAGGGCGCGGGCAATGGCCACGCGCTGCTGCTGCCCGCCCGAGAGTTCGGCCGGGGTGTGGTGTTCCCAACCCGCCAGGCCGACCGAGGCCAGCGCTTTTTTGGCGGCTGCGTGGCGCATTTTGGCGGGCTCACCGCGGTACAGCAGCGGCAGTTCCACGTTTTCCTGCGCACTGGTGCGGGCCAGCAGGTTGAAGCCCTGAAACACAAAACCCAGGTAGCGCCGGCGCAGCAGGGCACGCTGGTCGCGGCTGAGGGTTTCCACGTGCACGCCGTTGAACACGTATTCGCCGCTGGTGGGTGTGTCCAGGCAGCCCAGCGTGTTCATGGCGGTGGATTTGCCGGAGCCACTGGGCCCCATGATGGCAACAAAATCACCGGCCTCGATGGCCAGATCCACCCCTTTGAGGGCTTGCAGGGCGGTAGCGCCCTGGCCGTAGGTTTTGGTGACGGCCCTGAGTTCAATCAGCGGCTGGGCGTTCATGGTTTGCGGGCAGCGCCTGCGCGCTGGTCGGTGATCACGGCCATGCCCTCGGTCAGGTCACCGCCGGTGATTTCCGTCATGCGCCCGTCGCTGATGCCGGGGCTCACGCTGACGGCCACCTGGGTGCCGTCACGCAAGACCCAGACCTGTTTGGCGCTACCGCCCGTGGCGGTTTTGCGGGCGCCGCTGCGCGGCATGCGCGGCAGGACGCTGGACATGATGCCGCCATTGCTTTGCGGGGCAGCAGTGCTTTGCGGTGTGAAGCGCAGCGCGGTGTTGGGCACCAACAGCACATTCTTGCGCTCCACGGCGGTGATGGTGCTGGTGGCCGTCATGCCAGGGCGCAGGCTCAGGTCCTCGTTTTGAACATCGAGCAGGGTCTGGTAAGTGACCACGTTGTCAGTGATGGTCGAACCAAAGGCAACGCGGGTGATTTTTGCCGGAAAGCGCCGACTCGGGAAGGCGCTCACGGTAAAGCTGGCCGGCTGGCCGACCTTGACGCGGCCCACGTCGGCCTCGTCCACGTTCACCTGCAGGCGCATCTGGCGCAGGTCTTCGGCCACGGTAAACAGTGTCACCGCCTGCAGCGAAGCCGCCACGGCGTTGCCGGGGTCGACCGAGCGCGTCAGCACGACTCCGTCGGTGGGCGAGCGGATCGAGGCTTTGGCGCGGTTGGTTTCGTCGGTGGCCAGCGAGGCGCGGGCGGAGTCGACGTTGGCGCGGGCGCTGGCCTCGGCCGCCACGGCGCGTTCATGCACGGCGCGGGCGCTGTCCAGCTCGGTTTTGGAGGGTACCTTGCCACCGGACAGCTTGGCCACTTCTTCCAGTCGGGCCAGGCTGGCACTGCTTTCCTTCACGGTGGCGATCGCCTGCGCCAGTTGTGCCTGGGCACTGGCCAAGGCGGCTTTGGAACGAAGCACCTGGTCATTGAGTTTGGCGGTGTCGAGCTCGACCAGCACCTGGCCACGTTTGACCCGGTCATTCACATCCACCAGCACGCGCAGCACGGTGCCCGACAGCTCACTGCCGATATTGACCGAGCGGGTCGGTTGCAGCGTGCCGTTGGCGGTGACCGTGAGCGTCAGGTCGCCTTTGCTGGCAGGCTCGGTGACAAAGCTGGGCGCGGCACTGCGTTGCAGGCTTTGCTGCCAGTAATAGTAGCCGCCACCCGCGGCCAGCAGCAGCACCAGCGTGGCCCAGAGTGCGCGCCGGCGCCACCAGACTTGTTTGCCAGGTTCCTGTAAAAGTTTCTGCAAATCACTGGCTTGAGGGCTGTTGCTCTGGGGGGCTTGTTGCGGGACATCAGTCATTGCTTGCTTTCTCTTTTGTTCATTACCAGCCGCCACCCATCGCCTTGACCAGGCGCACATGGCCACTGCTGAGGTCGGCCTGCAGGCTGGCCACGCTGTCTTGCGCGCCCAGCAGGGTGCGCTGGGTTTGCAGCACGGTCTGGAAATCAATCAGGCCACTGTTGTAACGGTTTTGTGCCAGCAGAGCGGCGTTGTTGGCGGCGCTGGCGGCCTGTTGCAGGTAGTCCAGTCGCTCGCGGTCATGCTGCAGGGCGACCAGGGCGTCTTCAATTTCCTGGAGGGCCGTCAGCAGGGTGTTCTGGTAATTGGCCCGGGTTTGCGCCAGCACGGCCTGCTGGGCCCGCACCTGGGCTTTGGCAGCGCCACCGTCGAGCAGTGGCACCGAGACACTGCCAAGAATCTGCGTGGCCAACGCGGCCCCGTTGCTGAAACCTGCCAGCGTGAGCGCGGTCAGGCCCACCGAGCCACCCAGTTTGAATTTGGGCAAACGAGCCGCCTCGGCGGCATCCACAGCGGCCAGCGCGGCGGTGATGCGTTCCTCGGCGGCACGCACGTCGGCGCGTTGGCGCAGGCTGTCCGCCGGAATCACATCAGCCCGCTGCGTGGCCACCTGGGGAATGGGTTGGGTCGCCAGCAACAGGGCGTCGAGTTCATGCGGGTGTTGGCCCGTCAGGACCGACAGACTGTGACGCGTTTTGGCCAGGCTGTTTTGCAGGGCAGGCAGTTGGGCTGCGGTTTGAGCCGCCGCGGTCTGGGCCTGTGCCACTTCGAGCGAGGTCACCAAACCCGCTTGTTCACGCCATTGGGTGATCTGCAGGGTTTCCTGCTGCGTGTTGAGGTTGTGTCGGGAGATACCCAGCTGCGCCTGCAAACCACGCAACTGGATGTAGGCCAGGGCGACCTCGGCGGTCATGCTCAGTTGCACATCGCGCAAACTGGCCCTGGCGGCCTGCAGGTCGGCCTCGCTGTTGGCCGCCGCACTCTTGTTGGCGCCAAAGATGTCAAGTTCCCAGCTGGCGTCCAGCCCTCCCCTGACGTTGACGCTGGCCTCGGCGCCATCGGCGGTGTTGCGCTGCACCGCACCCGATACCGTGAGGTTGGGGCGGTTGGCGGCCAGTTTCACATCGCGCAGCGCACGCGCCTGCTGCAGGGCAGCCTGGGCCGACAGGATGTTGGGGTTGGCCTGCATGGCCCGGGCAATCAGCTCGGTCAGCAAGGGGTCGCGAAAGTCCTTCCACCAGCCCGCCTGGGTGAGTTCTGCGCTGTCGGTGTCCGGGGTTTCATCCTGGTTCAAACTGGCACAGCCGCCCAGCACCAAGCCCAGCGACAGGACCACGACGCAGGCCAGGGGCCGAAGGGCGCGGGCCAAGGCGGGGTGGGGCAGGGGGTGTTGGGGGCGCGAGGGCATCGGGTTGATCTGGGCTTTGAAGACGTTTGTTTGGCTTGATCGGGGTTCACGACGATCTTGGGTTTTGGCTATTGTGCAACTTCATTTTGCCAGCCTGAACTCCGAGCGGTGAAGTTGGGTAAAGTTCCCGTGGGACAATCGCAACCTATGCATCCAAAAGCCCTGCTTGACGCCTGTTCCGAACTGGTTCGTCTCACCCTCAAATTTGACCACCCGGCTGATGCCATCGTGTCGCGATTCTTTCGTGAGCACCGTGGCCTTGGGCCGCGTGAACGCGCCACCTTGGCCGAGACAGTCTATACCGTCTTGCGCAAAAAATTGTTGTTTGACCATTTTGCGCCTTCCGGCAGCGGCCCCAAAGAACGCCGCTTGGCCATTCTGGGCTTTTACGGCCCCGGCGACTTCTTGCGCAGCGCCCTCAGCGAGCAGGAGATCAACTGGCTGGACCAGTGCGAAAAGATCAAGCCCGAAGATTTGATGGAACGCCACCGCCACAACCTGCCCGAATGGCTGGTGCAGCCGCTCAAGGACCAGTTGGGCGACGGCTTCTGGCCGCTGGTGGAGAGTTTCAATAAGGGCGCCGGGCTGGACTTGCGCGTCAACGCCTTCAAGGCCAAGCGCGCCGACGTGCAAAAGGAACTGGCCGCCTTGGGCATCAAGGCCGTGCCAACGCCTTATTCGCCCTGGGGTTTGCGCATTGCCGGCAAGCCCGCCTTAAGCAAAATGGAAGCCTTCAAGCGTGGCGACTTCGAAGTGCAGGACGAAGGCTCGCAACTGCTGGCCATGCTGCTCGACGCCAAGCGCGGTGAGATGGTGGTCGATTTTTGTGCCGGAGCCGGTGGCAAGACGCTGGCTATCGGGGCTACCATGCGCAGCACCGGGCGCCTGTATGCCTTTGACACCTCGGCGGGCCGGCTCGATGCGTTCAAGTCGCGGCTGGCGCGCAGCGGCTTATCCAACGTGCATCCGGCTGCCATTGCGCATGAGCGCGATGAGCGCGTCAAGCGCCTCTCGGGCAAGATTGACCGTGTGCTGGTCGACGCCCCTTGCACCGGCATGGGCACGCTGCGCCGCAACCCTGACCTCAAATGGCGACAGAACCAGACCGCGGTCGATGAAATGACGGTCAAGCAAACGGCCATTTTGCAAAGTGCGGCGCGTCTGCTGAAACCCGGGGGGCGTCTGGTGTATGCCACCTGCAGCGTGCTGCCACAGGAAAACGAAGCCATCGCGCTGGCGTTTTCCGAAGCCAACCCCGACTTTGTTCCGCTCGATGTGGGCGAGGTTCTTGTAGGGCTTAAAGTGGATCATGCTGAAAATTTGTGCAGTGGCGGCGATAATCAGCAACGGTTTTTACGGCTGTGGCCGCATCGGCATCAGACCGATGGCTTCTTTGCTGCGGTTTGGCAGCGTCAATAAAACAATTCAAGAGATAAATCAATGGCTTCATTGTTGGAATGGGCGGCGCACGGATTCTGGAATCTGAGCGCCTGGCAACTGGTGTTGTTTACCCTGGGCATGACGCATGTCACCATGCTCAGCGTCACCATTTTTTTGCACCGACATCAGGCGCATCGGGCGCTGGATTTGCACCCCATGGCTTCGCATTTTTTCCGCTTCTGGCTGTGGCTCACCACCGGCCAGGTGACCAAGGAATGGGCGGCCATTCACCGCAAGCACCACGCCAAATGCGAGCAACCCGACGACCCGCACAGCCCGCATGTGTACGGCATCAAGACGGTGCTGTTGCAAGGCTATGAGCTGTACCGCAAAGAGGCGCAAAACAAGGACACTCTGGCGCGTTTTGGTCACGGCACGCCCAATGACTGGATCGAACGCCAGCTTTACAGTCGGTTTTCCTTTGCCGGCGTGGCGCTGATGCTGCTGATCGATTTGGCGCTGTTTGGTGTCGCGGGTCTGGCGGTTTGGGCGGTGCAAATGGTCTGGACGCCGGTGATGGCGGCAGGCATTGTCAATGGCGCGGCACATTTTTGGGGCTACCGCAATTTTGAAGCGCCTGATGCCAGCACCAACATTTCGCCCTGGGGCATCCTGATCGCCGGCGAGGAACTGCACAACAACCATCACACCTATCCGACCTCGGCCAAGCTGTCGGTCAAGCCCTACGAGTTCGATATTGGCTGGATGTACATCAGCCTGTTGCAGCGCGTGGGTTTGGCACGGGTCAAAAAGACGCCACCTCGCCTGGCTTTGGGGGCAGTGCGCGCCACCGCTGACGAGCACACGCTGGAAGCTCTGATTCAAAACAGGTTTGAGTTGATGGCGACCTATGCGCGCAGTATGCGCCTGGC
The DNA here is from genome assembly GCA_049655365.1 of Rhodoferax sp. GTDB lineage: Bacteria > Pseudomonadota > Gammaproteobacteria > Burkholderiales > Burkholderiaceae_C > Rhodoferax. Next base: position 11,014 of record JBASJO010000065.1, read on the forward strand.
ACTGGATAGCGAACTGAGTGACCTGAAAGCGCGCAGTGCCGACGCCACCGTGCTCAAGGCGGCCCGTAACTGGCTGCATCGCGATGCTGAAAAAGTCCCGCCGGGTGCTGCGGCCCAATTGGCTGCCGTGCGTGCGGCGTCACCGGTGCTCGACAAAATGGTGCTGATGCGCGAGGAACTGCGTCAACTGTGGCTGAACCGCTCGCACACCCGGGAGCAACTTGCCGCAGATTTGCAGGCCTGGTGCCAGCGCGCCGAAGCCAGTGGCATTGCGGCACTGCAGGAATTTTCCTTGAGGTTGCGCGCGGCCCGTGCCTGAACAGGCCGGTCAGCAGACGTAAAAAAGCCCGCAGACTGCGGGCTTTTTTTGGAAGAAAACCGAATTACTTCAGTTTCATTTCCTTGTAATCCACGTGCTTGCGAGCTTTGGGATCAAATTTCTTGATCAGCAATTTCTCGGGAGTGGTTTTCTTGTTCTTGTCGGTCGTGTAGAAGTGACCGGTGCCGGCTGTCGATTCCAGCTTGATTTTTTCGCGTCCGCCTTTGGTAGCCATGGTGCTCTTTCAGTAAATGGGTTTAGGCTTGACCACGTGCGCGCAGATCTGCGAGCACAGCGTCGATGCCGTTTTTGTCGATCAAACGCAGACCGGCGTTCGAGATCCGCAGGCGAACCCAGCGGTTTTCAGACTCCACCCAGAAACGGCGGTATTGCAGGTTCGGCAGGAACCGGCGCTTGGTTTTGTTGTTGGCGTGGGAAACATTGTTCCCGACCATCGGGCCTTTGCCCGTGACTTCACATACGCGTGCCATGTGGACACTCCGATACTATTAAACGGCCCTGACTGACGCCAGGAGCCTCACCTCGCCAAGAAAAGGGTGGCGGTAACCCGTCTGCAGCCCAAACCCTCACGGGGAAGGCAACAAAGCCCGGCATTATAGCCCGGCTTCGGTCATGGCACTGGCTCTGTTCAGGCCTGTTCCAGAAAGCGTTGGGCGTCCAGTGCAGCCATACAACCGGTGCCAGCGCTGGTGATGGCCTGGCGGTAGACGTGGTCCTGCACATCGCCCGCGGCAAAAATGCCGGGTACGCTGGTCTGGGTGGCAAAGCCCTGGTTGCCGCCCTGGGTGATGAGGTAGCCGCCGGCCATCTCCAACTGGTCCTGGAAAATCTCGGTGTTGGGCGCATGGCCAATGGCAATGAAGCAGCCTTTGAGCGTGAGGTCTTCGGTGGCGCCGGTGTTGACGTTCTTGATGCGCACACCGGTGACACCGCTGGCATCGCCCAGCACCTCGTCCAGCGTGTTGAAGGTTTTGAGTTCAATCTTGCCTGCGGCCACCTTGTCCATCAGTTTGTCGATCATGATCGGCTCGGCACGGAATTTGTCGCGGCGGTGAATCAGGTAAACCTTGGCCGCGATGTTGGACAAATACAGCGCTTCTTCGACCGCAGTGTTGCCACCACCCACCACACAACACACTTCGTTACGATAAAAAAAGCCGTCGCAAGTGGCGCAACCTGACACGCCCCGGCCCATGAAGGCTTCCTCTGAGGGCAGTCCCAGGTACTTGGCCGAGGCGCCGGTGGCCAGAACGAGCGAATCGCAGGTGTAGGTTCCGCTGTCGCCGGTCAGGGTGAACGGTCGTTTGGAAAAATCGACCTTGTTGATGTGGTCAAACACCATTTCGGTTTTGAAACGCTCGGCATGGGCCAAAAAGCGTTGCATCAGCTCGGGGCCCTGCACGCCATCGACATCGGCGGGCCAGTTGTCGACCTCGGTGGTGGTCATCAGTTGCCCGCCCTGGGCGATGCCGGTGATCAGCAGCGGTTGCAGATTGGCGCGTGCGGCGTAAATGGCGGCGGTGTAGCCGGCCGGGCCGGAGCCCAAAATAAGCACTTTGGCGTGTCGTGTGTCAGTCATGTTGAACCTTGGGAAGTGGTGGCTTGTGCCGTGTATATTCAGCGAGAGTTTAAAGAAAACGGAAATGACCTACTCTCTCAATACCTTCAACGCGTCAGAAACCGACACGGCCCGTCACGGCCTGATCCGGTTTGCCAAGGAAATTGGCCTGTTTTTTGGCTTTGTCGGGCTGGCCCTGTGGATCATGGCCTTGCTCACCTACACGCCGCAAGATCCGGCCTGGTCGACTTCGGGCGCGGGTGGAGCGACGCAAAACCTGGCTGGACAATTGGGTGCCTGGTTGGCTGACGCCAGTTATTTTCTCCTTGGATTTTCGGTGTGGTGGTGCG
>JBASJO010000066.1:0-2460 GCA_049655365.1 Rhodoferax sp.
GAGCATCTCGGGCATTTGCACCAGGCATTCCTTGCCGATGACGCTCTGGAAGTCGCGCACCATCATCGGGTAGGGGTGCGGGCCGGCCACGGTGCCGATGATGTAGAAGGTGTTGTCAACGTTGGCGACCCAGTCGCGCATGGCTTCATTGAGCGCGTCTTTCAGGGTGCAGCTGCCGCTGGTGACCGGCACCACGGTGGCACCGAGCAATTTCATGCGGTAGACGTTGGGGCTCTGGCGCTTGATGTCTTCGCTGCCCATGTAGACCACACATTCCAGGCCATAACGGGCACAGATGGTGGCGGTGGCCACACCGTGCTGGCCGGCACCGGTTTCGGCAATGATGCGCGGCTTGCCCATGCGTTTGGCCAACATGGCCTGACCAATGGTGTTGTTGATCTTGTGGGCGCCGGTGTGGTTCAGGTCTTCACGCTTCAGAAAGATTTGCGCGCCACCCTGCTCCCGGCTCATGCGCGCAGCGTGGTAAACGGGGCTTGGGCGGCCGACAAAATGCGCCAGCTCGTAGTTGAATTCAGCCACGAACTCGGGATCGAACTGGTACTTGGCGTAGGCCGCCTTGAGTTCGTTGAGGGCGTGGGTCAGCGTCTCGGAGGCAAAACTGCCACCGTAGATGCCAAAGTGACCCCGCAGGTCGGGTTGTTGGTAATCGAACATGGTTAACTCAAATGGTTGATGTGGTGATCGGCACGCCGCACGGCGGCCACAAAGTCACGGATTCGGGCGGGGTCCTTGATGCCTTTTTGACCTGGCACCTCAACCCCGGAGCTGATGTCAACCGCCAGCGTGTTACAGCGCGGTCGCAGCTGCACAATGCCGTCGGTCACGTTGGCAGCGCTGAGCCCACCACTCAAGACGAGGTGAGCGTTGACGTTTGGAGGAAGCAGTGACCAATTGAATGCGTGTCCGCCGCCGCCGTACCCGTCCACTTGCGCGTCGAGCAGGAGGCCTTGGGCCTGTGAATAATCTTGCGCGAATTTTAAGAGATCAAAGCTGCGGCCGGCTTCACCCAGGGGAATACGGGCGGCGCGCAGGTACGGGCGCTGGCATGCCGCGCTGGCAGCCTGACAGTCTTGCGGTGTTTCATCGCCATGAAACTGCAACAGGGCACCGGGCACCAGGGCGCAGGCCGCACGGATGTTGGCCAGGGTTTCATTGACAAACAGCAGCACCGGCGTGACAAAGGGCGGCAAACGGCGCGCCAGTTCGGCCGCGCGCTGGGGCGAGACCGCGCGCGGACTTTTGGCATACAGCACAAAGCCCAGCGCATCCACGCCCGCTGCCACCGCCGCATCCATGTCGGCCTCGCGCGTGAGGCCACAGACCTTGATGCGGGTGCGGTGCAGGCCTGTGACAGCCGATTCGACATTCTGGTTCATGGCAATCCATCAAGCAGGGGAGAGTCTTCTGGCAAACCCCAATGCGGGTCATAACGCGGCCCCAAAAAGTACAGGCCGTCGGGCGAAAAGGTAGGTGCTGCGGCGTCGCGGTCGCGCGCATCCAACACAGCGTTGATCCATTCAGGCGGCTGGCGCTGCTCGCCAATATAAAGCAGGCAGCCCATGATGTTGCGAATCATGTGGTGCAAAAACGCATTGGCCTCAAACTCGAAACGCCAGTAGGCGCCGCGCCGGGAAATGGCGATCCGCCGCATGTGCTTGACCGGCGACAGGGCCTGACAGGCACTGGCGCGAAACGAGGTGAAATCATGCTCGCCGATGAGTTGTTGCGCGGCTTGCTGCATCAGATCGAGCTGCAGCGGGCGGTAAACCCAGCCCACCCGGCCCCGATCCAGGCTGGGGCGCACCGGCGACTGCATCACCACATAAACGTAGCGCCGCGACAGCGCGCTGGCCCGGCAATGGAAGGCTTTGGGCACCACCCGGGCCCACTGCACGGCGATGTCGCGCGGCAACAAGGCGTTGGGGCCGCGCACCCAGGCGACCTCGGGCCGATCCAGCGGGGTGTCAAAGTGCACCACCTGCATCAGGCCATGGACACCGGCGTCGGTGCGGCCGGCACACAGGGTGGAGACCCGGTGGTCGGCAAAACGGGACAGGGCTGCCTCCAACTGGTCCTGCACCGTTTGCCGCGACAGCTGACTTTGCCAGCCCTGGTAATGGCCGCCGTGGTAGCTGATGCCCAAGGCGACACGAACCCCTGCGGACGGCTCACCTTCCATCCGTGAAAACCATCAAAGCTGGCTCAGTGCCTGCTGCGCCCGGGCCTTGAGGTCACCGTCCGCCTCATTCAGAACCTGCTGAATCAGTTCCTTGGCACCCTCCGCGTCGCCATTGGCCCTGAACTCCTCGGCCAGTTTCAGTTTTGATTCCAAGCCATCGGCGCCAGCCAGTAGCGGCTGCTTGGTTGGCACCACGTCACTGTCGTCCAGGTCGAGCGACAGGGAGTCAAAGTCAAAGTCAAACTCCAGCATGTCCAGTG
>JBASJO010000067.1:0-4051 GCA_049655365.1 Rhodoferax sp.
TGGCGTGTATGCACAAGCTTCTGGCAATTGCATACGGCGTCTTGCGATCAGGAAAACCCTTCGACCCCAATCACTTGAGGCAGATTACCGCTTGACAAAGACAACGGTGTCTTAACCTGCGCAGAACCCTCAGCCGCCCGGACTCCTTGCCTCAGGCCCGGCGCAGGGTCGCCGGCAAGCCGTTGCGCACCGCGCCACCCGAGACCGAATCGACCCAGGGCGATTTGTCGGGACGCGTCGGGTCGATCAACCCTATCTCGTTGAGGTTGACCCCGGCAGCCAGGCGCCGGTCCTGCGGCTGACGCGCACTGCCAATGCGATGCGCCCGCGCACCCAACTCCTTATGACCAAAGCCATGCTCGAATGCCGCGACTCCCGGTGTGATGCCGGCATGCACCATCACACGCGCCTTGAGACTGCCCGACGGCGTCGTGATCACTGTCAAATCACCCATCTTGACATGCAGGCGAGCAGCATCGTCCGGATGGATCAGCACCGGGTTTTCCGGATGCAGGCCAAGCAGGCGGGTGGCGCCAATCGAGTACGGGTTTTGCAGCGCCGACTTGTAGCTGACCAGTTGCAGCGGCCACTTGTCCACCGGATAAATTTTGCGTACCGGCGTGCCGTCGGCAAACGACGGCTCGACCCAGCTTGCGCAACCGCTGAAACGTTTGCCGGTCAGGCTGTTCCTGGCGGCGCCCACGCTCTCATTCCACAGATGGGACATGGCCTTCATCGGGTTGCGCATCCACTCCGGGTTTTCCTCGTCGTAGGCGTCCTTGCCCGGCTGGTAGCGGCCACCCCGGGTCAACAGGAAAGCCACCTTGGCCACCTCTTCCGGCTTCAGGGTTTTTTCCAGCAGTGGGCGAATGCGCTCGACACCGCTGAGGCGGATGTCGTCCTCGGTGGCATCGGCCACCGGCTCCTTGCCCAGCCAGGCAATGTTGGCGCCACCGCGCAGGTACCAGTCCTCGGGCCCGTTCAATGCATAGGTGGCACCGTCCGGATCGCTGAGGGCCCCTTCACCGAAGCCGGGCAGCTGCATGGCCTTGGCCAGCGCGATGAAGAAGGTTTCCATGCCGATGGCACGGCCCTCAGGCGTCTTCGCGGCCTTGGGCTCGATGACCGGCCAGCGCGCGCCCATCGCCTTCGTCGGCACGCCGTTCCAGGCCGCCACCCAGCCCCAGCTTTCGTACATCAGCGAATCGGGAATGATGTAGTCGGCGTAGGCATTGCTCTCGTTGATGAAAGGATCAACCGAGATGATCAGCGGCAGCTTTTTCGGGTCGGCCAGGTCCTTGCCAATCTTGTTGCGCAGACCGGTGACACCGTACAGCGGATTAGACGACCAAAGCACCAGCGCCTTCAGCGCATAAGGGTAGCCACTGATGCCGCCGGGCAGCAGTTCGGTGGTGAGGCCGGGCGCATTCGGAAACCACGGCGCGGTCGCCGGGTAAGGCTTGTTGTCGGCTTTCCTGGCGGCAAATTCGGCGGTTTTTTCATACGGCACATTGCGCCCCAGCGGCGTTCCGGATGGCTTGACCATGCCGGCAAACGTGGCCAGGTTGTAGCGCGGCCCCTCGCCGCTGTCCTTGAAGCCGCCGCCATTGGCGACAAAACCACCCTTCCAGTTGATATTGCCCAGCAACGCGTTGATGCTCATCAGCGCATAGGCGTTGTAGAAACCGCTACCGCTCATCATGCCGCCGTGGGCAATGACCGAGGCGCGCTTGCCGTGCGAGGCCAGCTCCTTGGCCAGTGCCGCCAGGGTCTCGGCCGGGATACCGCAGGCCTGGGCATAGGCGTCAAGCCCCAGGCGCATGGCTTCTTCACGCAGCACTTGCAGCGAGGACTTGACCCGGACCGCCTCGCCGCCGACCGTCAGCACGGTGTCGACAAACAAGGGGGCCGGACCTTTGGCCTGGTCACTGAACACCGGCTTGCCTGCATCGTCCAGACAAACGAAGGCATCGCCCTCTTTGTAGCGCAGTTCCTCAGGCATTTCAACGCCCAGGTCGGAGGCGCGCAGGAAGCGCCGCTCACGGGGGTGTTTCGGCTCCACGACGACCAGATGGGTGGCGTTGGAGAACGAGGGTTCGCCATTTTCCTTGGCCAGTCCGGCGTTCGGAAAACTCAGGAAACGGCTGTCGATGCGTTCGTTCTCGAACAGCCAGCGGATGATGGCCATGGCCATCGCACCATCGGTGCCGGGACGAATCGGCAACCAGCGACCCCGATCGCCACTGGCGCGGTTGTCGGCGTGGGTCAGCACCGGATCGACCACGACGTAGGACAGCTTGCCCTCGGTGCGCGCCTTGGCGATCAGGGTACCCTGGCGCTTGAACGGGTTGCCAGCCTGCCCGGGTGCCGTGCCGACAAAGAGCACAAACTCGGCATTGGAAAAGTCCGGCTTGCAATGCGGCATGGCCTTCATGTCGCCGAAGAGTGCGCCCGAACCCGAACGGTAGGAACCGCCGCAATAAGAGCCATGGCCGACGAAGTTGAGCGTGCCGTAGGACTGCTGGAAGAAGCGGCGCGCGAAGCTGTCACGACCATCGTTGACGCTGGACAGCACCGCCACCTGGTTGACCCGGGGCCCGAGCGCCGGTTGGCTGCTGTCAATGGGCGTTTTCAGGTCGCGCAGGGCAGCCAGTCCGTCGACATGCCCTTCGCCAAACAGGTTGCCGCCTTCGACCAGTTCTTTGATCAGTTGATCAAAGGCAATCGGCGCCCATTGACCGCTGTTGCGCGCACCAACACGCTTGAGCGGGGTCAGGACCCGATAGGGCGAGTCAATTTGCTGCGCCACCGCGTTGCCGCGTCCGCAAGCCGTGGAGCGCCCCGCCAGGCCCTTGCCGTTGTGGGCGGAGATGGCAATGAAACTCTCGCGCACACTGGCCTTCATCGGCAGGTGTGGATCGGTGGACAGCGGGCTGTAGGGGTTGCCCGCGACCCGCAGCACCTTGCCTGAAGCACGGTCGATGCGCACGCGCACGCCGCACATCGTGGTGCAACCCAGGCAAGTTGTGTAGCTGACCTGCTGTGCTGGATTGATGTCCAGATGGCCCTGGCGATTCACACGGAACTCGGGTGCCGGGGCATCGCCTGCTGTTTTGTGCTTGGGGGCATCCTTGCCAAGGAGCTTGCCGACCACGCGACCCGCGGTCTCGGAATACCCGACGGCAAAGGCGGCCAGACCACCGAGTGCGAGAACCTGACGACGTTTGCTGATTTTCATGATTGAACTCCGTGGTCTTGCGCCAGATCATCCCAAGGAATGAGGCTGGTCAGAACAATGTAAAGGGTGAGACACAGACCGACCATGCCGACGATGCCAAGCAGGCCATCGGGCGTCAGGGTCAGGGCATAGTTGTGAGTGGTGGCGCCCATCTTGGGCAGGCTCTGGCTGACCATCAGCACGACCCAGCGCACCGTCCAGGCGCCCTGCAAGGCGAACAGCGCCGGCAGGACCAGCGTATGACGCCGCGAACTGGCGAGCCACAGCGTCAACAGGGTGCTGCCAAGCAGCCAGGCACCTGTGACCCACCAGCTGAACGCGCCCTGCATCGCGGCCAGCGCTTCGGCTGCGGCACCCGATAAACCGGACACACCCGACAGCCACCAGACCAGCAGCAGCAACAAGGTTGCCCACTGGCTGCGCACCAGCCAGCGATTGAGCAAAGGCGCTGCCGCCTTGTGGCCACTCAAGGCTTCAAACAGGGCCGTCATGCCAAGGCCGCCGCTCAGCGCCGTGACCAAACAGAGCAGCGGCAGCACCGGGCTGTGCCACATGGCGCGGGCCTGCACCACCATCACCTCCATGCCGGTGTAGAGCAGGATCAGCGCAGCGCCTATGCCGCCAAGAAGCGCGGCCGCCTTGATGGCGCCCGGGTTGTCATGGCCACCCAAGGCCAGCATGCGGTAGAACCCGGCAAACTTGTCGCCGGATTTGCCCACTTGGGCCAGTTGGGGGCGCAAACAGAGCCAGGCGTAAAGGAACAGTCCGGACATGTACAGCGGAATAAAGAAGGACCCCCAGGCCATCCATGAG
>JBASJO010000068.1:0-2346 GCA_049655365.1 Rhodoferax sp.
CCGATGGCGTCAACGTCAACTACGACGTGTACCGCATCCGCACCCAGGTGAGCGAGCAGGGCGCGCAGGTGGAGGCCGGTTACTCCGTGGGTTACCGCGACCGCCTGACCCGCAAAACCCGCTGGCAGGAATTGGATGAAGACATGGCCTACGACGCCGACGCGCTCGACCGCGCCGTGCAAACGCCTGACCAGATACGCACCATCGTGCGCACGTTCCGCGACAAGCTGCCGCTGGAGATATTTCCCGGCCGCACCGAGGTGCCCAAGACCCTGGTGTTTGCCAAAGACGACAACCACGCCGAAAAGATTGTCGAAATCCTGCGCGAAGAATTTGGCAAGGGCAATGAGTTCGCCCAGAAGATCACCTACCGCACCACGGGGGAAAAGCCCGAGAACCTGATCAGCGCCTTTCGCAACAGCTACTTCCCGCGCATTGCGGTCACCGTGGACATGATCGCCACCGGCACCGACATCAAGCCGGTGGAAATTGTCATGTTCATGCGCTCGGTGAAAAGTCGCAACTTCTTCGAGCAGATGAAAGGCCGCGGCGTGCGCATCTGCGACCCCACGGACCTGCAGGCCGTGACGCCCGACGCGAAAGAAAAAACCCACTTTGTCATCGTTGACTGCGTGGGCGTGTGCGAGCAAGACAAAACCGACTCCGCCCCCATGGACGCCAAAAAGTCCGTGCCCTTTGACAAACTGCTGCAAGCCGTGGCCCTGGGCAATGTGGAGCCCGAAGTGCTGAGCAGCGTCGCCGCCCGCCTGGCCCGGCTGGACCGCGAACTGACGGAGCCCGACAAACTGCGCATTGCCCAGGCGTCTGGCGGTGCGTCCTTGAAAGACCTGGCGCGCGGCATTGTCGACGCGCTCAACCCCGACACCTATGCCGACCTGTCGCCTGGTGATGCTGATCAGGTGATGGTGAAGGCGACCAAACCCCTGTGCGACCCCATTCTGCGCAACCTGCTCATCGACCTGAAAAAGAAGGCCGAGCAAATCATCGACACCGTCACCCAAGACACCCTGCTGGAAGCCGACTTCAGCGAAGCCGCCCGCGACCGCGCCAAAGGCACGGTGGAAAGCTTTGAGGCGTTCATTGCCCAGCACAAAGACGAAATCACCGCGCTGCAAATTTTGTACAACCGCCCGCAAAGGTTGCAGGGCAACGCTGCCGAGCCTCTCACTTTCGAAGCCCTCAAGGCCCTGGCCGACACCCTGCAAGCCCCGCCGCATCTGTGGACTGAGGGCCAGCTGTGGCAGGCCTACGCCGCGCTGGACAAAAGCAAGGTCAAAGGCGAAAACCGCAAACGTATCTTGACTGACCTGGTCAGCCTGGTGCGTTTTGCCATGCACCAAGACAACGAACTGGTGCCCTTTCCCGAGCGTGTCAACGCCAACTTCAAAGCCTGGCTGGCGCAAAGTGGCGCATCCTTCACCCCCGAACAACGCCATTGGCTAGAAATGATCCGTGACCACATCGCCGCCAACTTGACGATCGTGCCCGACGACTTTGAATACTCCCCCTTCGCCCAGGAAGGCGGCACGGGCCGCGTGTACCAGTTGTTTGGCGCGGAACTGCCCCAAGTGCTTGAAGCGATGAATCGGGAGTTGGCGGCGTGATGAAATCAGCTCGACTCGGTGACGTGGCCGAGTCTATGAAAAACGGGATGTACAAGCCTGCCAGTGAATATGGTGATGACGGCATTCCTTGCCTGCGCATGTACAACATTGATGCCGGTGGTATCGTCTGGCGAGACATCAAGCGGATGCGTGTCACCGACGCAGAACGAATTGATTACGGTCTTTTGGAAGGCGACCTTCTCGTCAATCGCGTCAACAGCCGCGAACTTGTCGGCAAGACCGCATTGATTCCGTTTGGAATGGAACCAAGCGTTTTCGAGAGCAAAAACATTCGCCTGAGGCTCAACGCCGACAAAGCGCGCGCAAAGTTCATCAACTATCAATTGCTTGCCAGGGGACGGCATCACTTCGCAGGCAACGCGCAACAAGTCGTCGGCATGGCGTCAATAAGTCAGACGCAGCTTGCCGATTTTCCAATCGTCTTGACAAGCCTAGAACATCAGGACGAAATTATTGCCGAACTTGACAAGCAATTCTCCCGCCTCGACGAAGCTGTCGCCAACCTCCAGCGCGTCAAGGCCAACCTCAAACGCTACAAAGCCGCAGTCCTCAAAGCCGCCGTCGAAGGCCACCTCGTCGAAACCGAAGCCAGCATCGCCCGCCGCGAGGGTCGTGACCCAGCGTCCGGCGAGACGCTGCTTGCGCGAATCCTCCAGCGTCGAGCCGAGAAATGGTCGGGCAAAGGAAAGGTGCCCACGAT
>JBASJO010000069.1:0-6380 GCA_049655365.1 Rhodoferax sp.
GGATTCGGTCGGGCACCGGGCTGGGCCCGGGAATCTGAAGGAAGTGTCGGCCGCTGGGGTGTTTGTCGAGTGCAATCATGGGTTCGTTCCGTGTTCAATTTGAAAAATACTCGTAGATCTTGGGTGCCGCAGGTTCAGCTGACTACATCTGCCCGTCAAAGCGGGGAGAAGCCCGGACCGCCAATGACCCGCCCATTAAGCGGATAAGCCGGATCGGTATAGCCGGGGGTAGACGGATGGCCAGGGCGTACAAAACTGTCTACCAGTTGTTCATCCTCCTGGGTCATCGCATATTCCAGAGCAGGTGCGTAGTCCTTCCATTGGCTGAGCGTGCGCGGCCCGGCGATTACTGAGCTGATCACGGGATTAGCCAACACCCATGCTGTTGCAAATTGCGCCAGACTGATGTTTCGAGTCTCAGCATGCCGTGCCAACTGCTGTGCAATCACCAGTGACTCATCGCGAAATTCGGTCTCAGCCATGCGCCTGTCGGCACGACCAGCACGCGTGGATGGGTCTGGAACGTTCCCGGGCTGGTACTTGCCCGTGAGTACGCCACGCGCTATGGGGCTGTATGGGGTGACGCCGATGCCGTAATACTGGCACGCCGGCAACACTTCTACCTCTGGCATGCGGTTGAGCAGGTTGTAGTACGGCTGACACACCACGGGTTTGGGCATGCCAAGTTGGCCGGCTAAACGCACCACCTCGGCAATTCGCCAGCCACGGAAATTGGACACGCCCCAGTAGCGGATTTTCCCTGCGCGCAGCATGTCGTCAAGCGCCCTCAAGGGTTCCTCCAGATCCATGCCGTTTTCGTCGCGATGCAGATACAGGATGTCCACAAAGTCGGTCTGCAGTCGTGTCAGGCTGGCCTCAACTTCGCGCATCATCCAAACGCGCGAAAAGTGGCCCTCGTTCACCCGGTCCGACATTTTGTTGCCCAGCTTGGTCGCCAGCACCCAGTCAAGGCGACTGCCTTTGAGCAGTTCACCCACCATGGTCTCTGATGCGCCATTGGTGTACACATCTGCAGTGTCGATGTAGTTCACTCCCTTGGCATGCGCATCGGCCACGATAGCGCAAGCTTCGTCCCGAGAAGTCTGGTCACCAAACATCATCGTACCGAGGCACAGGGCGGATACTTTCAGATTGCTTTTACCAAGGAATCGATATTGCATGGGAGCATTTCTACATTGTGGGAAAAGTCATCGAGTACCAATTGCCAGATGACGAAATAGATCTAAACATAACTGACCTACCAATGTGAGTTTGACCACTGCCGCAACTCATCAACGGACGTGCCATTCAGAGGCAAAGGCCTTTTGTTGCACATCAGCCATGGCGTTGCAGTCTCCTCCAACTCCTCAGACAAAGCAACTTCTTTTCTGTAAATTTCTATTTTTTTTGGTTTCGTGGATGTTGCGCAAGCGTGTCGAGTCGACGTTTCATCGTCAAGCAGATTTTGGCGGTCAGTGACTCCTCATCTTGTGTGGCTATTATGGCGCTGAGCAAGCGCAAGCAGCTATCGTGTCAATCAACTAACTCAAAATGCAAAGTGATGCCAAGGCGTAGGCAACTTGTCTAACTGGATATCTAGGGAGCGGGCATTGGCGAAGGTCAGCAAGCTGCAGAACAGTCAGCGAAGCTGGTGCGGACCACCGCATTTTTTGCCTTCTTGCTCAGGCAAAAACATCGTTCACCGACAGGGTAAGTGCTGCCCACTGAACGACACCATCTCCCCCTTGCACTTTTCCGTGGTCAGTCAACTCAGGATAGGGCTCGTCAGCAGTGAATTCATTGGCATGTTGCGTTGATCGGCGCCGACCATTGATTTTTTAGATGACCAACGGTGAGTACCGGCCTGGCGTTCACTTCATGGGCAGCCCCACCCACCCGCACCAGCCACGCCTGCAGCTCCTCGAACACCAGCTTCCTTGGCTGCGGCTTCGACAGCATCAGGTCGTGCACGCCGTCGGTCATGGACCTCAGCTCAACCTGACGGCCCAATCCCGGCGACAAGCGTTCAATGTCGGCGACATCCAGCACGATGTCCGTGACCAAGGCCTCATCGCTCCAGCGCTTGAGCCAGGCACTTCGCCCAGCGTGCATCACCAGCACAGGGCAATCGATGGCCAGTCCGCGGGCCACTTCTGCTTGTGCGCGGTGAATGGCGCGAAACCATCCGGCATAGACCGGAAAGCCTTGAATTGGTTTCCACCGGGTGTTGAAGCGCCAGACGCCATGCTGGTCCGCGTGCAGGCTTTCGCCGTAAAGGCACGCTTGGTGCGGGATCTGCCAGCGCGGAAACAGGGCCCCCAGCCCGGCCACCAGGGGCTCCAGCAGCGATTCCTGCCAGGCCGGCAGGTTTTGATCGAGGAACGGGCTGTTCAGGAACAGCGCCTTCACTGCAGCGCGTTGTTGCCCACGATGGGCATACAGGGCAGCGACCAGGCCACCGGTGGAATGCCCATTGAGCAGCAACCAGTCAACGCCCTCATCCCTTCGCAGCAAGCTGACTGCGGCATCGACATCCTGCAGATACTCGTCAGTGTCGCTGGTGTAGTTGGGCAACTGGCCTTCACGCAGCGACCGGCCGTGGCGCCGAAGATCAATGGCATAGAAGTTCAGTCCTGCAGCGTTGTAAAAGTCCGCCAAGTGTATCTGGAAGAAGTAGTCCACATAGCCGTGAACATACAACACCGCCTGGCGTGAAGCCTGAGTGCAGCGCCTGCGCACCAGCACCACGTCGACAGTGCCCTCCGGCGCGGGAAGCCCGGACAGGGTGATCTGCTCAAAGCCGGAAATCACATCCGGGGACCAGGAGGTATTTTGGAAGATGGACATTAGAGTTGAACCCGGTTAGGTAAAGGGGTGGCTGCGTGCGTGGTCGTGCCGGACCGCCCCGCGAGGGTCCGGGCCTGGCGCAGGCCTGATGGGCACGCTGAGAAAACGTCCAGCCGGGACTGATACAAACGGGTTTGCACCTGGGCCAGGGACAGCATCGAGCTGAACAGGTTGTCGTGCGTGATGGGCTGCCTGGCCTGCCCAAGCCAGCAGGAATTGTCCCAACCCAGGCGGCCCAGCATGGGTTGAGACAGCCAAGCGGCCATGGGCACATTGGTTTGCTCCCTGGGCGCCATGGCGTAGGGCATGCCATGCAGATACAAACCTTTTTCACCCAAGGATTCGCCGTGGTCAGAGACATACACCAGCGCCGTCGGGCGTTTTTGGGCCTTGAGCCAAGCCACGGTCTGACCCAGAAAGTGGTCGGTGTAACGCACCGAGTTGTCATAGGCATTGACAATCTCCTGGCCAGAACAGTCTTGCAGCACGTTGCTGCGGCACTCCGGCAGAAACACCTTGAAGTCAGTGGGGGTGCGTCTGTAGTAGGCCGGTCCGTGGCTGCCCATCTGGTGCATCACGACCACCGTGCCGCGCGCGCGTCGGACCGGGTCCAGCTGGCGCAGACGTTCGGGCAGCACGCGCAACATCTCCTCGTCAAAGCACTCGCCATCAGGGCACAGTTCCGGGTCCTTGCGTTCGCGGGTTTCAGCGTGCGGCACCCGATCACACACGCCCTTGCAACCCGACTGGTTGTCCAGCCACAACACCGCCATCCCGGCGCGTTGCACCACATCAAGCAAATTCTCGAATTGCGCGTCGGTTTTTCCGTAGCCCTCGCGCCCCAAGTCTGAAAACATGCAGGGCAGGGACACCTGGGTGCTGGTGCCGCAGGACGACACATCCGAAAAGTACACCAGCTCGCCACGGTCTTGCAGCTGCCGCAGGCGGGGCGTGGTGTCTCGGGCATAACCTGCCAGACCGATGTTGGCGGCGCGCGCCGTTTCGCCCACCACCAAGACAATCAAGGGCGACTTGTTGACATCGCTGGCCTGGCCCAGCAGGATGGCTTCCGCGCCGATCGGCTGCACCGCTTGGCTTGCATGCGCAGTCTGACCGATCACCAGGCGCGTCGTGGCGTAGACCGTGTTGAAGGGGTTGACCATGTAACGCAAGGACTTGTGGTTGCGCATGGTGGAGGCCAGGTTCTCAAACGACAGCCACACCATCACCAGCATGAGCAAGGTGGCCAGCACGGCCAGGCCGATTTGCTTGAGCACCAGCGACCTGGCCGGAATCTGCTGAACCGGTTGCTGCCACCACCACCAACCCGGTAGCACCACCCCCAGCAGGAAGACCGGCAGCATGGACCACGACAACAGGTCGCGCACCTCCAGTGCATCGGTCTGCACCGCATTGGCCAGCATGCTGGGGTCGATGACCACGCCGTAGTGGGCCATGAAGTAGCTGTTACCTGCGGCGACCGCCAGCAGCACCAGCCCGGCCGGTTTGCGCCACCGGGGCCAGACCGTCAGGCTCAGGAATGCCACCGTCGCAGCCAACACCACCAGAGCAAAGCCTGCCATGCCAAGCCAGCCACCGGGGTGGTTCGATTCGGGCAAGTCAAGCATGGTGAACCACAGCGGCGCATTGCCAACGGTGCTCAACCATAGGGCCAAAACCAGTGACATGAGAAGCGGGTGGAGCGGATGGCGAGAAGTCAGCGAGAGGGTCATCAGGAAGCGCCGGTAAAAGGTGAAGGCGCGATTATTCAGACCCAGTGTTAACGCAGCGTTAACTCACCGCCACCCATAATCCAAACACCAGATCAAGGCAAATCCGCCCCCACACTCCAGCCCCCTTTCCCGCCTATGTACCAGTCAGTTGACCCGCCCACCCTTTCCGATTGGGCTTGTTCCCGGCGCACCGCCCTCATCACCGGGTCATGCCTGATGGGTCTGTTGATGTGGGATGCGTCCGGACTGGACCTGGCCGTGATGCAGGGCTTGGCCGATGAACAAGGCTTTGCTTTGCGCGACAACTGGTGGCTGGCGGAGGTGCTTCACACCCGCAGCAGGCAACTGGCTCTTGTCGTTTTTCTCGCAGTGATAGCCATGATTTGGTGGCCCGTCGGCTGGTTTCGCACGTTGGCGCGCTGGCAGCGCATCGAGATCGTGCTTGGCATCGCCCTGTGCCTGCTGACCATCAGCAGCCTGAAGCATTTCAGCTTGACCAGTTGCCCCTGGGACTTGCAGGAATTTGGCGGCAAGGCGAGCTATGTGTCGCATTGGACCTGGGGCACGCGCGATGGCGGTGCCGGGCATTGCTTTCCGGCGGGCCACGCGTCCTCGGCCCTGGCGTTCATCGCGCTGGTCTTGCCGTGGTTTTTTTCAGGCAACGCAAAGCTGCACCGCAGAGGACAGTGGCTGTTGTTGCTGGTGCTTTTTTCAGGGCTGGTGTTGGGATTGGCGCAAACCCTGCGTGGTGCGCACTACCCCAGCCACAGCTTGTGGACAATCTGGATTTGCTGGATCGTCGCACTCGTCAACCACCTTGTGTTCAACTGGCTTGGCAAACATTGAAAGGACTCTGCACATGAACCTCGAACAGTGGGTACATCAATTTGGCAGTGACGCTGCTGCATTCACCTTGAGTTGTAGTGTTGTCGCGCTGTATTACCTGTGGCTGCGCAGCAAAGTAAAGGCAAACCCGACCTATACGATTCACGGCGTCAATCAGCTAGCCCGGTCACTGTGGGTTGCCAACGTGATGAGCAATTCCTCAAAAGACATCATGGCGGTGCAGACTTTGCGCAATTTCATCATGGGGGCGAGCTTGATGGCCTCGACCGCAACCCTGTTGATCATTGGCACACTCACGCTGTCTGGACAGGCCGAGTCGATTTCACGAAACTGGCATATCCTGAATACCGGCGGCACGCATGCAGCGGAACTCTGGATCATCAAGGTACTTTTCCTCTTGGTGGACTTCATTGTTGCGTTCTTTGCTTTTGTGATGTCCGTGCGCCTGGTCAATCAGGTGGTGTTCATGATCAATGCACCCGGGGCTGCGGCCCACCACAACCTGGCGCCGACTGCGGTCGCCAACCGCTTGAACAGGGCAGGCAACCTGTTTGCCACTGGCACACGCGCTTTTTTCTTCGCGGTACCGCTTGTTTTTTGGCTATTCGGGCCCGTCTTCCTTGTGCTCGCCACGCTCGGTCTGGTCGCGACGCTGGTGCAACTTGATCGCAGTGAACCGGAATAGTTGTCTTCAATGGCTCATCAGGCGCGACCGAGATCCAACAGACTTGGATTCAAGCTGCGACTCACCCCCCTGCCGGCACGCGCCGGCGCACCGCCTTCAAAATGCCTCGCAGAATTTCGAGCGGCGCGGGCGGGCAGCCGGGAATGACCTCGTCGACCGGGATCACGTTGGCCACGCGGCCGCAGGTAGCGTAGCTCTCGCCAAAGATGCCGCCGTCACAGGCGCAGTCGCCCACCGCCACCACCAGTTTCGGTTCGGGGGTGGCGTCA
>JBASJO010000070.1:0-4549 GCA_049655365.1 Rhodoferax sp.
GCCCATGCCTTTCGCGACAAGACCGCCCACGGCGTGCACTGGGCGCTGGTCAAGGGTCAGTGGGGCGCGGACGAAGCCGTGCTGGCGCGTGTGCACGAGCCGCTGTCGGTCTTCGACGCGCTGGAAGTGGGCCGCACCATGCACTCCTGGAGCCTGGACGCCGCCTTGTCGCGCGTGGCCACCGAGGGCAAAGGTGTGGTGGTGTTCCTGAACTGCGGCGAAAGCCCCGACCAATTGCTGGCCCAGTTTGATGGCACCGCCAAAGCCAGCCACGGCCCGGAGCGCGGCCGCATGGACCTGCGCACCTACGGCGTGGGCGCGCAGATTTTGCGCGAATGCGGCGTCCACAAAATGACCCTGATGGGCAACCCACGGCGCATGCCCAGCATGACCGGGTATGGCCTGGAAATTGTTGGCTACGTGACCGCATAGACCCATTTTGAAGAACAGGAAATTCCCATGCTGATTGCAGACCAGGGTGCACTTGCCGCCACCGACCCCCGCCTGAACGGGAAAAACCTGACCATTGGCATCGTCCAGGCGCGCTTCAATGCCGACATCACCAACGCGCTGGCGCAGGCCTGCCGCGCCGAACTGCTGGCCTTGGGTGTGGAAGAAAAAAACATCACGCTGGTGCAGGTGCCGGGCGCGCTGGAAGTGCCGGTGGCACTGCAGGCGCTGGCCGAACAGCTCAAGTACCACGCGCTGGTGGCCCTGGGCTGCATCATTCGCGGCGAAACTTACCATTTTGAGTTGGTTGCCAACGAATCTGGCGCCAGCGTCAGCCGAGTTGCATTGGACTATCAAATTCCGATTGCCAACGCTATCCTCACCACCGAGGACATGGCCCAGGCCGTGGCCCGGCAAACCGACAAGGGCCGCGACGCCGCCCGTGTGGCCGTTGAAATGGCCAACTTACTGGAAGAAATTGAATGAGCGAATCGAGCCACCCAAAACCCCCTTCCCGGCCGCCGCGTCAACCGCGCAAAGGCCTGACCAGCACCGGCGTGCGCAAGGCCGCCAGCAAGTCCGACCGCTCTCGCGCACGCGAGTTTGCCGTGCAGGCGCTGTACCAGGTGCTGGTGGGCAAGAACGACGTGGCGGCCGTGGACGCCTTTACCCGCGACCTGGCGGGCTTCAGCAAGGCCGACAGCGTGCATTTCGATGCCTTGCTGCATGGCAGTGCCGAACAGGCTGAGCAGCTGGACGCGCTGATTCTGCCGCTGCTCGACCGCAAACTGGCAGAGATTTCACCGGTGGAGCATGCGGTGATGTGGATTGGCGCTTACGAGTTGCAGCACTGCCTGGACGTGCCGTGGCGCGTAGTGCTGAATGAATGCGTGGAGCTGGCCAAGGAATTTGGCGGCACCGATGGCCACAAATACGTGAACGGCGTGCTGAACGGTCTGGCCCGGCAATTGCGCGAGCTTGAGGTCGCCGCCGACCAGGGCGCCGCACGCTAGCCCAGTCCATGCGAATCTCACAACGCGCCCAACAGATTGAGCCGTTTTATGTGATGGAGGTGGGCAAGGCTGCCAGCGCCCTGGCGGCCCAAGTGGCGCACACGGATGCGCCGATGATTTTCCTGAACATTGGCGAGCCTGACTTCACCGCCCCGCCCCTGGTGCAGGAAGCGGCGGCCCGTGCCATCCACCTTGGGCTTACGCAGTACACCCCGGCCACCGGCTTGCCCGCGCTGCGCGAGCGCATCAGCGCCTGGTACCAAAACCATTTTGGTGTGACGGTTCCGGCCAGCCGCATTGTGGTCACGGCGGGTGCGTCGGCCGCCCTGCAACTGGCTTGCCTGGCGCTGGTGGAAGCCGGCGATGAAGTGCTGATGTCCGACCCCAGCTACCCGTGCAACCGCCATTTTGTGACGGCAGCCGACGGCACGCCAGTGCTGATCCCGACCACGGCGGCCGAGCGTTTTCAGCTCAGCGCCGACAAGGTGCAAGCCGCCTGGAACCCGCGCACGCGTGGCGTGCTGATGGCCTCGCCCTCGAACCCCACCGGCACCTCGCTGGCACCGGACGAATTGCGCCGCATTCACGAGCTGGTGAGCCAGCACGGCGGCATCACCCTGGTCGACGAGATTTACCTGGGGCTGAGCCACGACGACGCCTATGGCCAGACGGCGCTGGGGCTGGATGAAGAGATCATCAGCATCAATAGTTTCAGCAAGTACTTCAACATGACGGGCTGGCGCCTGGGCTGGATGGTGGTGCCGGAAGCGCTGGTGCCGGTGATTGAGCGGCTGGCGCAGAACCTGTTCATCTGCCCCAGCACCATTGCCCAATACGCAGCCTTGGCCTGCTTCGAGGCCGAGAGCCTGGCCGAATATGAGCGCCGCCGGGCCGAATTCAAGGCGCGCCGCGACTACTTCATTCCGGCGCTCAATGCACTCGGCCTGACCGTGCCGGTCATGCCCGACGGCGCTTTTTATGCCTGGGCCGACTGCACGGTGGCGTGCCAAAAACTGGGTGTAAGTGACAGCTGGGACCTGGCCTTTGCGCTGATGCGCCGGGCTCATGTGGCGGTCACGCCGGGGCGCGACTTTGGCCAGTTTGATACCGGGCATTTCATTCGCTTCTCCACGGCCAATTCGATGACGCAACTGCACAGCGCCATCAACCGGTTGAAAGTCTTGCTGACATGAGTGCGCAGCCTCCTGACAAGGAAACCTTCAGCTGGCCGGTGCGCGTGTACTGGGAAGACACCGACGCCGGCGGCATCGTTTTTTATGCCAATTACCTGAAGTTTTTTGAGCGTGCGCGCACCGAATGGCTGCGTGCCAAGGGCATCAGCCAGCAAGCCTTGAAAGAGTCAACAGGCGGCATGTTTGTGGTCGGTGAGGTGCAGGTGCGTTTTCTCAAGAGCGCCCGCCTCGACGATGAACTTCTGCTTACAACTTCGCTGCGGGAGGCCGGGCGCGCCTCCATGACAATCCAGCAACAGGCCCTGCTGAGCACAGTCGATGGCCTCGTGCTGTTGTGCGAGGCGACCGTCCGCGCTGGCTGGGTTCAGGCCAGCACCCTGAAACCTGACAGAATTCCCACCCAGATCCTCCACGCACTCACCTGAAGCAAGCATGAACCAAGACCTTTCCATATTTCAATTGGTGCTGAACGCCAGCCTGGTGGTGCAGTTGGTGATGCTGCTGCTGATCAGCGTGTCGATCGCCAGCTGGGCCGCCATTTTTCGCAAACTGTTCTCACTGGGCAAGGTCAAGGCGCTCAACGACAGTTTCGAGCGCGACTTCTGGTCGGGCAGCAGCCTGAACGACCTGTTTGCCGCTGCCGCCCAGAACGCCCGCCAGGGTGGCCCGATGGAGCGTATTTTTGCCAGCGGCATGCGCGAATACCAAAAACTGCGTGAACGCCACATCACCGACGCCGGCACCCTGATGGACGGCGCCCGGCGCGCCATGCGGGCCAGTTTTCAGCGCGAGATGGACGTGATCGAAACCCATTTGTCGTTTCTGGCCTCGGTGGGTTCAGTGTCTCCTTACGTGGGACTGTTTGGCACAGTGTGGGGCATCATGCATGCCTTCACTGGCCTGGCCGCGCTGACCCAGGTGACCTTGGCCAGCGTGGCACCTGGCATTGCCGAGGCCCTGGTGGCCACCGCCATCGGCCTGTTTGCCGCCATTCCGGCGGTGGTGGCCTACAACCGCTTTGCGCGGGACATTGACCGCATTGCCATCCGGCTGGAAACCTTCATTGAAGAGTTTTCCAACATCCTGCAGCGCAATGTGGGCGCGCAATCGGCCTCGGGGCACTGAGCATGGCCGCCGTTGTCAGCCGTGGCCGGGGCCGGCGCACCATCAACGAGATCAACATGGTGCCCTTCATCGACGTGATGCTGGTGCTGTTGATCATCTTCATGGTGACCGCGCCGCTGATTGCCCCCAGCATGATCGACCTGCCCAGCGTGGGCAAGGCCGCTGGTCAGCCTGACCAGGTGATCCAGATCGTGATCGGCAAGGACGAGGCGCTGCAACTCAAGCTGAAGGACAAAACCACTTCGCTGCGCCTGCAGGACATCACCAGCGCCGTCAAGCAGGCTCAGGGTGGGGTCGCCAACACGGCCGTGGTCATCAGCGCCGACAAGGCTGTCAAGTACGAAGCCGTGGTGCGCGTCATGGATACCTTGCAGCGCGCCGGCATTGCCCGTGTCGGCCTGTCGGTGCAACTGGCCCCCTGAGCCACTGCCATGCACGCCGCGACTGACCGACTTGAATTTGCGCCACCCGCCACACCCGGCGTGGTGCGTGCCGTGCTGCTGGCACTGCTGGCGCACGGCTTGTTGGTGGCCGCATTGACGGCTGGCGTGCAATGGAAACGCGAGGCGCAAATCATCAGCATTGAAGCCGAGCTCTGGGCTACGGTCCCGGTAGCTGCTGCGCCACGGCTGCAGGAGCCACTGCCTGAGCCCGTGCAGCCCGAAAAGCCCGATGCCAAGCCTGAGCCGGTCATCCAGGCCCCGCCCCCGCCCGAGCCGGTGGTGGCCCCGCCCAAGGTCGACATCGCGCTTGAACAGGAAAAACAAC
>JBASJO010000071.1:0-1756 GCA_049655365.1 Rhodoferax sp.
GCCAGGAAGGGCATTGGCCGCAAGTTTCAGAAGCCTAGTGTCTTTGAAGCATTGCCGGTGTCACAGAATGTTGAGTTGGCTGTGCGCAAAGGTCAGGGATTTGCCGCCATGTTGACGTCAACCCTAAAGGTAGATCAGCGCCGACGCATCGAAGAGGTGTTGGTCACCATTGGATTGGCCGAGGAGCGCGGGCGCTTGGCTGGCACTTTGTCGCATGGCCAAAAGCAATGGCTCGAAATCGGGATGTTATTGGCCGCGGAACCCAAAGTTTTGTTGCTGGATGAGCCTGTTGCGGGAATGAGCGATGAAGAGACCGAACGCACCGTTGGGCTCATCAAACAGCTCGCGGCACCCGATCGAGCCATTGTTGTTGTTGAACATGACATGGATTTTGTCAGCCGTATTGCAGACCTTGTCACGGTCTTGCATGAGGGTCAATTGCTTGGGGAGGGTTCCATGGACTCTGTCCGCACGGATCCACGCGTGATTCAGGTCTATTTGGGGCGGAGCTGAACATGTTGAACATTACAGGACTAAATCAGTATTACGGCGGCAGTCACGTATTGCGCAACATTGAGCTTTCGGTTCCAGCGGGTTCGTGCACAGTGCTGTTGGGTCGAAATGGCGTTGGTAAAACAACCTTATTGCGCTGTCTCATGGGCTTGTTACCCATACGTTCTGGCAGCATCAGTTTTGTCGGGCGCGACATGAGCCGCGACTCGCCGCAGACACGCGCTCGGGCGGGGATGGGCTATGTTCCCCAGGGGAGAGAGGTGTTCCCTGACCTTACCGTGGATGAAAATTTGCGCATTGGAGCCCTCACTGGAGAGCGACGTCTGGCATCTGCCCAAAAGGTGTTTACATATTCCGACGTCAATCAGCTGTTCCCGGTACTCAAGACAATGATCTCCCGTGTGGCGGGAAACCTTTCGGGCGGACAACAGCAACAGCTGGCCATTGCCCGCGCACTGCTGACTAATCCGACTTTGTTGATCCTGGACGAACCCACAGAAGGGATCCAGCCATCCATCGTTCAGGAAATTGAAGCTGTGATTCAGTCGCTCAAAGGACAGATGTCGATCCTGCTGGTCGAGCAGTTCTATGACTTTGCCGCAGCCGTTGCCGATCAGTATGTCGTCTTGGTGCGCGGTCAGGTGGTTGCTCGTGGACTTGGTCGAAACATGGAGACTGACAAGGTTCATGAACTCATCACGTTTTAGGCAAGTTTGTATTTTTTTAAAAAGGAGATTGAAATGACATGGCTTTCACAATCGATCATGCACACACGCGGCGTAGCCCGTGGCGCAATAGGCACTACGCACGAACTCAGTGAGGCTCGCCAAGGGACGTTTCACTACACCATTGGTCCTTACTCGCAACCTGTGATGCAGATTGCGCCGGGAGACCGTGTGGTGGTAGACACACGCGATGCGTTTGACGGCAAGATTCAAACTGAACAGGACCTCCCAAGCGCCAAATTGCGTGTTCCGTTCTTGAATCCACAAAGCGGCCCAATAATGATTGAGGGTGCCGAAAAAGGCGACGTTGTAGCAGTCCACATTGAGTCAATGTACCCGCGAGGTGCCAATCCGCGTGGCACCTGCTGCTTGATCCCTCGATTTGGCGCCCTTACTGGAACCCACTTCACTGCGCTCTTGAATGATCCCCTGCCCGAAATTACCCGCAAGATCGATATTGATGAAGAAGGTGTTTACTGGAGCCGACGCGTCACGTTGCCCTACCGGCCTCATATCGG
>JBASJO010000072.1:0-12817 GCA_049655365.1 Rhodoferax sp.
CTCCAGGGTATTCATCAAGGATCCCGGCAGCATGGCCTGCAACACGCTCAGCAAGCCAACAAAAATGCCGTCGAGCAATTCCATCAGCCACAACAGCACGGCGAAGGTGATGGCCGTCGGCAGCCAGACCAGCAAACCGGTCAGCAGGTATTTTCTAAAAGGCACAGAAACTTTCGAAGAGAAGGGATTCAGCTGTGGCAAGCACAGCCACCGCCACAGGCACTGGCCGCAGGCGCGGCCTCTGTTTTGGCCGGCGCGGCCACGCTGCTCGCGGCTTCAGAGGTGGCCGCCACCGCCCCTGCCGCCGGTGCGACGGCCGAAGCAGCCGCACTCCCCCCCTTGAAATCGGTGGCATACCAACCCGACCCCTTGAGCTGAAAGCCAGCCGCGGTGAGCTGCTTGGCAAAGCTGGCCTGGCCGCAGGTGGGGCACTCGGTCAGCACGGGGTCGGACATTTTTTGCAACACATCCTGGGCAAAGCCGCAGGCGTTGCATTTGTAGGCATAAATGGGCATGGTAATCAGACCTGTGTAAGGGAGTCGCAAAACCCGTGATTATAAAGTCGCCCCGAATTCTGGAGCTCAGGGCCGAACCAGGCTAGAAAATCTGCACACGCACCAATATTTGCATCACGATCAGGCCCAGCACAAAGCCAATCACACCGTACACCAGGGACTGCAGCAGCTTGTTGGTGCGGCGCTGCTCGACCAGCAAGGCACGCAGCTCCCTGGTACTGGCGTCAGCAGGCGGATGTTTGAGAAAATCAAACAGCAGGCGGGGCAGCTCAGGCAGCAGCTTGGCGTAGCGTGGCGCCTCGTTGCGCAACTCATCAAGCAGTTTCTTGGGACCGATCTGTTCCATCATCCACTTTTCAAGAAAGGGTTTGGCGGTGTGCCACAAGTCCAGGTCAGGATCAAGTTGGCGCCCCAGCCCTTCAATATTGAGCAGGGTTTTTTGCAGCAGCACCAGTTGCGGCTGGATCTCGACCTGGAACCGGCGCGAGGTCTGGAACAGGCGCATCAGGATCATGCCCAGCGACAACTCCTTGAGCGGCCGGTCAAAGTAGGGCTCGCAAACAGCACGCACCGCGGCTTCGAGCTCATCCACGCGGGTGGCGGCGGGCACCCAGCCCGACTCGATGTGCAGCTCGGCCACACGCTTGTAGTCGCGGCGGAAAAAGGCAATGAAGTTTTGCGCCAGGTATTCCTTGTCGCCTTCGGTCAGGGTACCGACAATGCCGAAGTCAAGCGAAATGTAGCGGCCAAAGGTGGCAGGCTCCAGGCTCACCTGGATGTTGCCGGGGTGCATGTCGGCGTGAAAGAAGCCGTCGCGAAACACCTGGGTGAAAAAGATGGTGACCCCATCGCGCGCCAGCTTGGGGATGTCAATACCCGCCGCACGCAGACGCTCCACCTGGTTGATCGGCGCGCCTTTCATGCGCTCCATCACGATCACCTCGGGCATGCAGTAATCCCAGTACATCTCCGGAATCAACACCAGGTCCAGGTCGGCCATGTTGCGGCGCAGCTGGGCTGCACTGGAGGCCTCGCGGACCAGGTCGAGTTCGTCGTGCAGGTATTTGTCAAATTCAGCCACCACCTCGCGCGGCTTGAGGCGTTTGCCGTCGTCCGACAGGCTCTCCACCCAGCCCGCCATCATGCGCAACAAGGCCAGGTCTTTGTTGATGACCGACAGCATGCCTGGGCGCAGCACCTTGACCGCGACGTCGCGCGACTGGCCCTGCCGGTCCTTGAGCACCGCGAAATGAACCTGGGCAATGGAAGCGCTGGCGATTGGCTGATGTTCAAACGAAACAAAAATATCGTTCACCGACTTGCCAAACGCGCGCTCGATGATGGCCACCGCCACCTCGCTTGGAAACGGCGGCACCCGGTCTTGCAGCAGCGCCAGTTCGTCGGCAATGTCCACCGGCAGCAGGTCGCGCCGGGTCGACAGCACCTGGCCAAATTTGACAAAAATGGGACCCAGGCTTTCCAGCGTTTCACGAATGCGCTGGCCCCGGGGCGCGTCGAGCTTGCGCCCCAAGGTCAATATTTTGGTCAGGCGCAGCAACCAGGGTTTATTGAAGCTGGTCAGGGCCAGTTCGTCCAGGCCATTGCGCAACATCACCCACAGGATGAAGGCCCCGCGAAAAATATTGGTCATTTGGCTGACTTGCCGGGCGCAAACGCTGCTGCCTTGGCCAAAAACTCCCGCAGGCTGCTGCTCAGGGTCCCGGCCATCTGGCTCAGGGTGTGTGCCGGCACGTCACCGATGACGCGCGCCAGGTCTTCTTCCATGTCCCAGCGCACATGCTCGGTCAGCCAGTTGACTTCAGCGGCCAACTGCACATCGCCTTCGATCCGGACGGCGGGCTTTTCACCCTTGAAAACCGCCTGCGCCAGCGCAAAAGGCGACTCGTCGGTGACGGTCAGGACCAGGTCGGGCTTGGCCTGCTCGTCCGCCAGATCCAGCAAGCCCGCCGGCGTGGCCACCAGCTTGAAATAAAAGCTGCGCCACTGCACCAGCATGATGCGGTCTTTTTGGCGCACCAGGCGCGCCATGGCCTCGCTCTCCTGCATCAGGACATGGTTCAGCAGCAGCACAATGCGGCGCTGGGCCTCGTTGACAGCCCAGGCCGGAGGGGACAATTTGGGGAGCGGGAGTTTTTCTACAAAACTCTCCAGAAAAGAAAAAGGGGTCTGTGTTGCCATAGACCCCATTATTCCCTGAAACAGGACGCTTTCGCTTACTGCAGGGCTTGAACCCCTGCCACCAACCAGCCGCTGCGACCATTTTTTGGCTTGATCATGTTCCAGACTTCGCGGAACGGGCTGGCACCCGCCGAGGGCTCCTCACGGATCATGCCGGTGAACTCTACACTGGCCATGTATTCATCGCCCAGATCTTCAATACCGAGCAGATGGGCCTCGATCATCACGACCTCGGTCTGATTGCCCGGACCACCCGTGTGATTCTCACGCTCGGCGAGCTGGGCCTGGATTTCCTTCAGCATGGTGTCGGTCATCATGACACGCAAGGCGGGAATGTCGGATTTGTCCCAAGCGGCCTGCAGCGAGACAAAATTGGCTTTTGCCGCCGTGAGAAAGCCCTCGGAATCAAAGCCCTCGGGGATGCCCCAGGTCTGGGAACCGGACAGGCCAGAGCCGATCATCGAACCGCTTGCAGCGGGTGCAGCACCTGTCAGCGGGGTGCTGTCAAAGGCTGCCGAATTGCGCTCCCAGGGCCGCGCTGAAGCGTCATTGCCAACATTTTCGGGGCGGTAGCTGGCCGGTACGCTGGCGGGGCTGGCAGCACCTGCGCCCTGAAACGCAAAGGGCGAGGCCGACGTCCGCGAGGCCGCGTTGTTACGCCGCTTGAACCAGGCCACGCCAGCCATGATGGCCATGGCCAGCAAGGCAAACATCAAAATTTGTCCCATCTCTTCACCCAAACCGAGCGAACTGGCCAGCCAGGCCAGACCCAGGCCGGCAGCCAGACCGCCCAACATGGCACCCCAAGGCTTCTTCGGAGCAGCGGCAGTGCCCGCTGCGGGCGCCTTGGCGGCAGCCGCCTGTGTGGGCGCCGGTGCGGGTGCCGCCTGGCGCTGCGTCACATTGCTGGACTGCTTGCCAAAGGAGGACCCACCACCAAAGCGCTTGGCCGCGTCGGCGTGACCGGCCACCAGGACCAGACTCATCGTCAAAACTGAAAGCCATCGTTTCATACCATCTCCAAGTTTTATGAATCAATAAAAATAATCGGGTGCCGGGATCGTGAATTCGCTCAACATTTGATACCGACATGCAAGGCTACCAGACCACCTGTCATGTTGTGGTAATCCACATGGCCAAAGCCATTAGCCTTCATCAGGGATTTGAGTTCTTCCTGGCTCGGGTGCATGCGAATCGACTCGGCCAGATACTGATAACTGGAGGCGTCGCCAGCCACCCATTCACCCAGCTTGGGCAGCACCTTGAACGAATACCAGTCGTAGGCTTTTTCCAGCGGCTTGGCCACCTTGGAAAACTCGAGCACCAGCAACTTGCCACCGGGCTTGAGCACCCGGTTCATTTCCGCCAGGGCCACGTCTTTGTGCGTCATGTTGCGCAAGCCAAAAGCCACCGTGACCAGGTTGAAATAGTGGTCGGGAAAAGGCAGTTTTTCGGCATCACACACCAGCGTGGGCAACACCACGCCGGCATCCACCAGACGGTCACGCCCGGTGCGCAACATGGCTTCGTTGATGTCGGTGTGCACCACCTGCCCGCTCTTGCCGACCTTGGCGGCAAAGGCCAGCGCCAGGTCGCCGGTGCCGCCGGCAATGTCGAGCACCTTGTCACCCTCGTGCACGTTGGCCACCGTGACGGTATAGGCTTTCCAGACGCGATGCAGGCCCATCGACATCAGGTCGTTCATGACGTCGTACTTGGGGGCGACCGAATCAAAAACGCCTTTGACATGATTGGCTTTGTCAGCCTCATCAACGCTTTTGAACCCGAAATGTGTAGTGCTCATAATTGAAGAACGATAGGACTTGGAAATGCCTCAATGGCTGGCGCAACTGCTGCCCGCCTTCTCAAGCATGGGCGCATCGCGATCGACACCGGCAGCGGTCAGGCGGGCGTTGTAGTCAAGCCACAATTTGTCCTGCTGCGAACCCAGAAAGTACAGATAGTCCCAGGAATAAATGCCGGTGTCGTGTCCGTCTGAAAAGCTGGGCTGGATGGCGTAGTTACCCACCGGCTCCAGACCGCTCAAAGTGACCTCGCGCTTGCCGGTTTGCAGCACCTCCTGGCCTGGCCCGTGACCCGCCACTTCGGCAGACGGTGAATAAACACGCATCAACTCAAAAGGAATGCGAAAGCTCGCACCGTCGGAGAAACTGATTTCCAGCACCCGCGACTGGCTGTGCACCGTGATGTCTTGAGGCGCCGGAGCGCCCGCTTGTAAACCTGCCATGTGTGTCACCTCTTTTAATTTGTCAATCAACTCAAACCAGCACGCGCTCAATACCACCGTCGTTGGCCAGCTTGACGTAATCGGGCATCCACTGGTCGCCCAGAATCTGCCTGGCCATTTCCACCACGATGTAATCGGCTTCCATCAGGCCGTTTTGCAGGTCTTCGCCAAAACGGCTCAGACCCTGCAAGCAAGCCGGGCAGGAAGTCAGCATCTTGATGTTGTCCTTGGCGCCCACGCCGGGGATCTGGCGCAACTGCGCTTCGCCTTTCAATATCTCTTCTTCCTTGCGGAAACGCACCTGGGTCGAGATGTCGGGGCGGTTCAGGGCCAGCGTTCCGGACTCGCCGCAGCAACGCTCGGACTGGATGACATTGTCACCCAGCAAGGCCTTCACCGTCTTGAGCGGTTCCTGCAACTTCATCGGGCTATGGCATGGGTCGTGGAATAAAAACGCCCCGGCATTGGCCAGCGTGATGCCCTTTTCCAGCAGATACTCATGGATGTCGATGATGCGGCACCCGGGAAAGATTTCTTCAAACTTGTAGCCCTGCAGCTGGTCGTAACAGGTGCCACAGCTCACCACCACGGTCTTGATGTCGAGGTAGTTCAGCGTGTTGGCGACCCGGTGAAACAGCACCCGGTTGTCGGTGATCATCTTCTCGGCCTTGTCAAACTGGCCGCCGCCGCGCTGCGGGTAACCACAGCACAGGTAGCCCGGTGGCAGCACCGTTTGCACCCCGGCATGGCATAGCATGGCCTGGGTGGCCAGCCCGACCTGGCTGAACAGGCGCTCCGAGCCGCAACCGGGAAAGTAAAACACCGCCTCGGTCTCGGAGGTGGTGGTTTTGGGGTTGCGGATGATCGGCACGTAATCCTTGTCTTCAATGTCCAGCAAGGCACGCGCGGTCTTCTTGGGCAGGCCACCGGGCAGCTTTTTATTGATGAAGTGGATCACCTGTTCCTTGATGGGCGCGGCGCCCAGCGTGGCCGGTGGCGCCTTGGTTTGTTTGCGGCCCATCACCTTGAGCACGTCGGCCGTCATGCGCTGCGCCTTGATGGCCACGTTGACCATCACCGAACGCGCCAGTTTGATGGTCTCGGGGTGGGTGGCGTTGAGCATGAACATGGCCGCCGCGCCGGCGGGCCGGAAGCTCTTCTTGCCCATTTTGCGCAGCAGGTTGCGCATGGCCATCGACACGTCGCCGAAGTCGATGTTGACTGGGCACGGGCTCAGACACTTGTGGCACACGGTGCAGTGGTCGGCCACGTCCTCGAATTCCTGCCAGTGCTTGATGCTGACGCCCCGGCGGGTTTGCTCCTCGTACAAAAATGCTTCCACCAGCAGGGAGGTGGCGAGAATTTTGTTGCGCGGGCTGTACAGCAAGTTGGCGCGCGGCACATGGGTGGCGCACACCGGTTTGCACTTGCCGCAACGCAGGCAGTCTTTCACGCTGTCGGCAATGGCGCCGATGTCGCTCTGCTGCATGATCAATGACTCATGCCCCATCAGGCCGAAGCTGGGGGTGTAGGCGTTGGTCAGGTCGGCATACAAGCTATCTGCCGTCTGGCCTGCTCGCAGCAACTTGCCCTTGTTGAAACGCCCCTCGGGGTCGACCTTGGCCTTGTAGTCGGTGAAGGGCTGCAGCTCGGCATCGCTCAAAAACTCCAGCTTGGTGATGCCGATGCCGTGTTCGCCCGAGATCACGCCGTCCAGGCTGCGTGCCAGCGCCATGATGCGCTTGACAGCGCCATGGGCCGCCTGCAGCATGTCGTAGTCGTCGCTGTTGACCGGAATGTTGGTGTGCACATTGCCGTCACCGGCGTGCATGTGCAGCGCCACCCAAACCCGACCCTTGAGCACGCGCTGGTGAATGGCGGTGCATTCCTTCAGAATCGCCTCGAAGGCGACGCCGCTGAAAATTTGCTGCAGCGGCTGGCGGATTTGCGTCTTCCAGCTGGCGCGCAAACTGTGATCCTGCAACTGCGCAAACAGCGGCTCGACGTCGCGCAGCCAGCCCGCCCACAGCGTGCGCACCTCGTCCAGCAGCGCCAGCGCCTGGGCGACGCGGTCTTCCAGCAATTCGGCGGCAGAAATTTCTCCGGCATCGTCTTGCCGGCCAACCGGCAGATGACCTTGCTGGAAATAGTCCTGCAGCGCATCGCACAGCGCCAGCTTGTTGCGCAGGCTCAGCTCGATGTTGATGCGCTCAATGCCGTCGGTGTACTCGGCCATGCGCGGCAGCGGGATCACCACGTCCTCATTGATCTTGAAAGCATTGGTGTGGCGGCTGATGGCCGCCGTGCGCTTGCGGTCAAGCCAGAATTTCTTGCGCGCCTCGGGGCTGATGGCAATGAAGCCCTCGCCGCTGCGCGAGTTGGCAATACGCACCACCTCGCTGGTGACGCGAGCCACCGCGTCGGCGTCGTTACCGGCAATGTCGCCAAACAACACCATTTTGGGCACACCGCCGCTGCTCAGAGCTGCGCCGCGCTTGCTTTTGGTGGTGTAACCCACGGCTTTCAGGTAGCGGTCATCCAGATGTTCCAGCCCGGCCAGCAGCACACCACTGCGCTTTTGCTCGGCGAACATGAAGTCCTTGATCTCGACGATGCTGGGCACGGCATCTTTGGCATTGCCAAAAAACTCCAGGCACACGGTGCGCGTGTATTGGGGCATTTTGTGCACCACCCAGCGCGCGCTGGTGATCAGGCCGTCGCAGCCCTCTTTTTGGATGCCCGGCAGGCCGCTCAGGAACTTGTCGGTCACGTCCTTGCCCAGACCTTCCTTGCGGAAAGACTTGCCGGCAATGTCCAGGCGCTCGGAGCGCAAGGGCGTCTTGCCGTCGGCCTTGAAATACTGCAAGTCGAAACTGGCCACGTCCACATCATGGATCTTGCCCATGTTGTGCTTGATGCGGGTCACCTCCAGCCACTCGGCCTGCGGTGTCACCATGCGCCAGCTGGCAAGGTTGTCCAGCGAGGTGCCCCACAACACGGCCTTTTTGCCGCCGGCGTTCATGGCAATGTTGCCGCCAATGCAAGAGGCATCGGCGGACGTGGGGTCCACCGCAAAGACAAAACCGGCGCGCTCGGCCGCATGGGCCACCCGGCTGGTGACCACACCGGCCTCGGTCCAGACCGTGCCGACTTCGTGGTCCAAGCCCGGCAGCGTGCGCATTTCGACCTCGGTCATGGCTTCCAGTTTTTCGGTGTTGATGACCACACTCTTCCAGGTCAACGGAATGGCACCGCCGGTATAGCCCGTGCCGCCGCCACGCGGGATGATGGTCAGACCGAGCTCGATGCAGCCCTTGACCAGATGCGCCATCTCGGCCTCGGAGTCCGGCGTCAGCACGACAAACGGGTACTCCACGCGCCAGTCGGTGGCGTCGGTCACATGACTGACGCGGCTCAGACCATCAAACTTGATGTTGTCCTTGGCGGTCAGCCGGGCCAGCACCTTTTGGGTCTGGCGGCGCAGTGTGGCGGTTTCGACAAAATGGGCATCAAAGGCTTGCACCGCCTGGCGTGCCACGTCAAGCAGCTGGCCCACCAGGGCATCGCGCTCGGGATCATCGGCGGGTTTGCGGCGTTTTTCAATTTCACCCAGACGGTGCTGCAGGGCTTGCACCAGCAGCACACGGCGCTTCGGGTTGTCGAGCAGGTCGTCTTGCAGATAGGGGTTGCGCTGCACCACCCAGATGTCGCCCAGCACCTCGTACAGCATGCGGGCCGAGCGGCCGGTGCGGCGCTCGTCGCGCAGTTTGTTCAACCAGTCCCAGGCCGGTGCGCCAAGCAGGCGGATGACAATCTCGCGGTCCGAGAACGAGGTGTAGTTGTAAGGGATCTCGCGGATGCGTTCAGGCCCGTGCGGGGCAATTGCGCCGGCAGGCATCAGGGACTTAAACTGTGTGGGGGCGTTCATCGGGTATTTTGGTAACAGCCATTGCGGGCCATGCACGCTGTCACAGGCACGCTCTGGCTGGGCAGGCGATGTTACCGCAGCCCTGCATTGCCCTACTGGGACGATGGTGAGCCCTTCATCGACCGAGTCAGGCATTGTTTTTGCTTACCAACCGCAACCTCACTCTTTTGGTACCAAAGTGGCGCAATCTCCCATTCAGGATTACCTTCAGGCCTTGCACACCCGTTTCAGTGGCTTGAACGCGGGCAATGTGGCCGACTACATTCCGGAACTCGCACTGGCCGACCCCGACTGGTTGGGCATTTGCATTGCCACGCCGGACGGCCATGTTTACGAGGTGGGCGACTGCAACCAGCCCTTCACCATTCAATCGATCTCCAAACCGCTGACCTACGGGCTGGCGCTTGAGCAGCATGGCGAAGCCGCCGTGCTTGAAAAAATCGGCGTTGAGCCTTCCGGTGACGCGTTCAATGCCATCAGCCTGCACCCGCAAAGCGGCACACCGCTCAACCCGCTCATCAATGCCGGCGCCATCGCCGCCTGCAGCCTGATTGCTGGCGACAGCGTCAAGGAAAAGTTCACGGCCATTCTGGAAACCTTCTCGCGCTACGCCGGCCGCACCCTGGACATCGACCACCGGGTCTACCAATCCGAAAGTGACACCGGCCACCGCAATCGCGCCATCGGCTGGATGCTGCGCAATTTTTCAGTCATTGAAAGTGACCCCACGGCCACCCTGGAGGCCTATTTTCAACAGTGTTCGATTCGCGTCACCTGCCGCGATCTCGCCGTCATGGCAGCCACCCTGGCCAACGGCGGCGTGAACCCGATCACGGGCCAGCGCGCCGTCCCGGAAAAATTCGTGGCCAATGTGCTTTCTGTCATGGCCACCTGCGGCATGTACGACGCCTCGGGCGACTGGCTTTACCGCACCGGCCTGCCGGCCAAGAGCGGGGTCGGCGGCGGCATCATGGCAGTGCAGCCGGGTCGCCTGGGCATTGCGGTTTTTTCGCCCCGGCTTGATGCGCAGGGCAACAGCGTTCGCGGACTCGCCGTCTGCCATGCCCTGGCGGCCGAACTGGGCCTGCACATGTTCGATGCCTCACAGCGCGCCGTCCCGGCCATCCGCCGGGCCACCACACGGCGCTCGGTCAAGTCCAACCAGCGACGCACACAACAGGCCAATGACTACCTGCTGAGTGTCGGCAAGAAATTGCGTGTGTACCACCTGCATGGCGCTCTGACCTTTGCCTCGATCGAGCCGATTGTCCGGACCATGACGCAGGAATCAGCGAGCACCGAGGTCTTCATCGTCAACCTCAAGCTGGTGCAGGGGATTGACCGCGCGGCGGTGAATTTCCTGACAGGTCTGCGGGCAGAACTCACGGGACGGGGCAAGCTTTTCCTCTTTACCGAGGCGGGCTCCTGCTGGCAGCCGCTGATCGACCAGGGCGTTGACCGCGAAGCCTTTTTCTCCGACGACGACTTTGCCCTGGAATATGGCGAAAACCGGATTCTTGCGGACCGCTTTCCGAGTCCGGCGGCAGACGGCCAAACGCCTCTGCCCGACTGTGAGCTGTTTCTGGGTTTGAGCGCAGACCAATTGGCGTGGGTCGATCAGCTGCTGGTGGTCCGGACCTTCAACAAGGGGCAAAACATCATCACCGCAGGGCAGGCTTCCAACGAACTGTTTGTCCTGACGGCTGGCGCCGCCATGGTCAGCATTTCAACTCAGGATGGCGTGGCACGACTGGACGCTTTCTCGGCGGGTGCGACCTTTGGCGAAGTCGCCTTCCTGGACCGTTCGCCGCGTTCGGCCAACGTCACGGCGCTCAATGCCGTGACCTGCCGCGTGCTGACCCGCGAGGTTTTCGACGAACTCGACACCCAGGCGCCCGCCATCAAAATCCGCTTGCTGGGCAACCTGGCCGGCAGACTGACCACCATATTGCGCCAGAACGGCCGGGAACTTGCCGCCCTGAAATAGCCCGAATTCATGTTCAAATGCTTTCATCCGTAATAGGCTTGACACTGTTGGATGTGAACATAGGAGCTGCTGAACGTGCCGATCGCAACGATCCATCGCATGAATGACTGGTTTGACCATGCCTTTCGGGGCCTGGCAGTGGCCGTGCCCAAGGCCGAGCTGATGCAGCTTGCCGGTGTGGTGCACCAGTGCATGGAGGCAAAAACACGCAACTACCACACCTCGTTCCATGTTCTTGGTCTGTGCGAGGGCATGCAACCGATCCAGGTCCTGGCGGCGCTGTTTCATGACGTGGTGTTTTACCAGGTGGACGGTGGGTTTCCGGCCTGCGTGTCCGCCTTGCTGGAGCAGGTGACATGCCATGAGCCAGGCTTCCTGCGCCTGCGGGAAGTGGCGCCAGTGGACCGGGCGATGAGCCTGTGCCTGGACATTTTTGGTTTTCACGCCGGGCAACGCCTGTCGCCGCGCCAGGGCATGAATGAATTTCTCAGTGCAGTGGTTGCGGCGCGGCTGTTGCATGCGCATTTGAGCGCTTCGCAACTGATGGCCGTGGTGGCCTGCATTGAGCTGACCATCCCGTTCCGCGGCCCCGACGCCAAGGGCCACACCGCGGCGCAGAGGCTGGCCCTGCGCGTTCAGGCCGCTCAAACCCGCTGGGCAAGCGCCCAGCGGGCGTCAGATCCGGCCTTTGTCAAGACCACGGTCACACAGGCGGTGGACCTCGCCAACCGGGACGTGACCGGCTTCATCGAGGCCAGCCCCCAATACTGCCTGGTCAACTCCATGTTGCTGGTCGATGAGTCCATGATGCC
Organism: Rhodoferax sp.; assembly: GCA_049655365.1. Lineage (GTDB taxonomy): Bacteria > Pseudomonadota > Gammaproteobacteria > Burkholderiales > Burkholderiaceae_C > Rhodoferax. Next base: position 11,690 of record JBASJO010000072.1, read on the forward strand.
GCGCGCCGCTGCGGGCAAAAGATCCCTGCAGGCCTACCGCAGCGCCCTGCTGGGCATGGACAATTTTCTAAGCCATCTCAACCCAGCCTGGGTGGGACAAAGCTTCGACAGTCACCCCCCCGACCACGAGGTCATGCAGATGCAGGCAACGGCCGAAATAAACATCAGCTTCGTGCGTGACTACCTGGCGGCCGTCCTGAACACCGTGGCCATCATCGAGGCGCTGACAAAATGCGCGGATATCAGCTTCCCCATGGCCCTGGCGCTCATCGGCATGAACGACACCAGCGCGGCCCGGTTGCCAGCCCCCCCTGCGCGCTCAACGGTCCGGGCGGGCGTGCACCAACTGCTCAAAAACGGACTTGCAGATCCAGCAAGCCCTGAACTGAAAGCCCTGCCGCTGGTTGCCTGCATCTACGCGTTCCTTGGGCAGGCGGGCAGCCAGCTCACCTTGCAGCAGGCCGCACAGATGTTTGGTGGCAACTTGACGCCGCAGGCCTTTCTACAGAACCTGGACCGCAACATGGTTTCTGCCATCATTCAACTGGCGGCGCTCATGGACGAAGCGCACAAAGAGGCATTCATGGCACTGGAGCACAGGCTTTATGCCGTTCATGTGACAAATTGAGACAGGGTATTCACCGGAAGCCCACAGAAGCGGACCATCTGCCCGGGTTACTTCCAGATTTATTTTGTAAAAATGGGTAGAAATTGATATAAATGCACCTTTAAGGAAGAGATAAAAATGAAACACATCATTCGCCAATCCCTGACGGCAGTAATGTTGCTGCTTTCAGGCTTTGTCTTGCTGCCATTCGCCCAAGCCGAGACGGTCGGTACCGTCAAAACAGTCACAGGTGAAGCCTGGGTCATCTCGGGTGGCCAACGCGTCAAGGCAGAGGCGGGCACCAGCGTTTTGCTGGGTAGCCAACTCAAGACCGCCAAGGCGTCCAGCATGGGGGTGACGTTCAAGGACAACACCCTGATGTCTTTCGGGCCCGACACCGAACTGACGGTGGAAGAATACCTTTTTGCGCCGACCAAGGGCCAGTACAAACTGGGTGCCCGCATGGACAAGGGCAGCCTGAACTACCTGTCGGGCGTGATCGCGAAGCTCAAGCCTGAAGC
>JBASJO010000073.1:0-4472 GCA_049655365.1 Rhodoferax sp.
CCTCTGGCCTTGCGCTACCCCAGGTAGCGCCTCTTTCAATCCAACGGAATTTTTATGAACAGCTTACTTAACGGCAGGCTACCGGGACCGCCATGGACGATCCGGCACCACCACATCTTTCTTTTGGCGGCGATATTCATGTCGCTGCTGCTCGGCACCACCGAAGCCCTGGCCCATGCTGTCACCCAGGGTGACAAAGGCTATATCCAGGAAATATCGGGGGTCAACTTGTTGCCCTTCGTATATCTGGGTGCCAAACACATGATGACGGGATACGACCACCTCCTGTTCCTCTTCGGGGTGATCTTCTTCCTCTACCGGCTGTCGCATATCGGCATCTATGTGAGCCTTTTTGCACTGGGTCACTCCACCACCATGATCCTGGGCGTCTATTTCAACGTCCAGTTCAGCAGCTACTTGATCGACGCGATCATCGGTTTCTCGGTGGTCTACAAGGCACTCGACAACATCGGCGCCTTCCAGCGCTGGTTGGGCTTCCAGCCCAACACCAAAATGGCCACGCTGGTGTTTGGCCTGTTCCATGGTTTTGGTCTGGCCACCAAAATCCTTGAATACGAGATTTCGCCCGACGGCCTGGTGCCCAACCTGCTCGCCTTCAACCTGGGCGTTGAAATCGGCCAGTTGATGGCCTTGGCAGTCATCCTGATTGGCATGAGCTACTGGCGACGCACCGCCAGCTTTTTACGCCATGCCTACACCGCCAACGTGGCCATGATGTCCGCCGGCTTCTTGCTGGTGGGCCTCCAACTGACCGGTTTTTTCGTGTCCTGAACACCCAAGGAATTTTGATTATGTACAACAGTGAAACCACGCTGAGCGCTGAACTGCCTTCCTCCAGGAAGCTGATGCGCTCGACCATTCTGGCAGCTCTTTCTGCCGCAGTCATCCTGGTGACCGTGGTTCAGCCGGCCGAATACGGCATTGATCCCACCGGAGTGGGCCGTGTACTGCGACTGACCGAGATGGGCCAAATCAAAACCAGACTCGCGGCTGAAGCAGCCGCCGAAGCGATGGGACAAAAACCCGTGGCCGAACCTTTGATCGCCGGTATCACAGTCAACAATCCGCAGCCCGCCAGCGCCACATTCCAAGCGGCCACACCTAAAGCCACCCCTGTTGCTGCCGCAGCGCAGCCAACGTCCTGGCGTGACGAGATGCGCTTTACCCTGAAACCGGGCGCAGGCATGGAAGTCAAGCTGCGCATGAAGGAAGGCGAAAAAACCGTTTTCGCCTGGGCTGTGGAAGGTGGCATGGTCAACTTTGACACCCACGGCGACAGCATCGGCCGATCGATCAGCTACGAGAAGGGACGCGCGGTGTCTGCCGATAACGGCGATCTGGTGGCTGCGTTCACGGGTAACCATGGCTGGTACTGGCGCAACCGTGGCGAGGCTGATGTGAAACTGGTGCTGCGCACGCGTGGTGACTACAGCGACATCAAGCGTGTCAAGTAGTACCCCGGCCCTGCGCGGCGGACTGCTGGCCCTGATGGCGGCAGCCCTGTTTGGCATCAGCACACCCTTGGTGCAACGACTGGGGGTGGGTCTGGGGGCCTTCAGTACCGCGGCCCTGCTTTATGGTGGCGCCGCGCTGGTGGGCGCATTCTCTCTGCGCCCCCAGGGCATGGAAGCGCGGGTACGAAGCTCTGACACGGGTCGGCTGCTGGCCATGGCGATCTTTGGTGCTGTCATTGGGCCGGTGGCCCTGGCCTGGGGACTGCAACGCACCAGTGGCACCAGTGCGTCGCTCATGCTCACGCTGGAAGCGCTTTTTACCGCCATCCTGGCCTGGCGCCTCTACGGCGAAAGCATGGACCGCCGGGTCTGGCTGGCCATGCTGTTGCTGCTGGCCGGTGGCATGGCCCTGGTACTGGATCAAGGCATGGCGGGCGGTGTGCAATTAACCGGCCTGCTGGTCGTCCTGCTGGCCACCGCAGCCTGGGGCGTGGACAACACCTTGTCGCGCGCGCTGGCCGAGCGTGACCCCGGTCAGGTGGTGATGCTCAAGGCAGCGCTGGGGGCAAGCTTGACGACCGGTTTGGCCTGGCTCAGCAATGAACCCTTGCCCGGCTGGATGGCGGCCTTGGGCTTGCTTGCGGTGGGGGCCACCGGCTATGGCGTGAGCTTGAGACTGTACTTGTTGGCGCAGCGCGCCTTTGGCGCGGCCCGTACCGGTTCTGTGTTTGCTTTTGCGCCCTTTATTGGCGCGGTGTTCGCCTTTGCGCTGGGGGACCGCTCAGCAGGCGGATGGATGATGGTGGGTGGCTTGCTGATGTTGTGCGGTGTCGCACTGCACCTCGCCGAAATCCATGGGCATGCGCACGTTCATGAATCCATGGACCATGAGCACGCCCACGACCATTCGGACGGTCACCATGACCATCTCCACAACCCGACGGTCATTGGCACGCATTCCCACTTGCATCATCACGAGGAAGTGCGGCACAGTCATGCGCATGTGCCCGATGCGCATCACCAGCATGTGCATTGAAACCATGTCAAGCGACAAGGCGGACCGATCATGACAACAGCACCAAGTCTTGTAGTGGGCAAACCTCAGACTGCCAATTTTTTTGGCAGCCGGTGGCGTAGCGCAGCCCATTTGAGCCAGCTTTATTGGCGTGACATGATGATCGTTGGCAGCCTCATCAACCTGTTCACCGGGTTCACTGCACTGATGATTGCTGCGCAAGGTGGTGATCTTCGGGTCGCTGCCATGGTGCATTTTGCAACCTTGCCTTACAACGTCTTTCTTGTCCTTGCCTTGTGGCGGACACCGGGGCGCAGCAGGTTTATGGCATGGACTTCGTTGGTTTGGCTGGGCACCGTCACGATACTTTGAGTCATGACATCAAGATGCCGACCTCAAACAGTCCAGCAGTAAAGAATGGGCCAGTTCATGGAGTTTCCTCAAACGAACTCAGGGTCGTGCTTGAGCGGCGTCAGATGGGCAGGGGCGTCCCGTGCGTGATTTATCCCGGATCCGCCACATACGGGTTGCTGCGCCGCTCGCGCCCGAAGCTGCTCTCGGGACCGTGGCCGGGGATGAACACCGTGTCGTCGCCCATCGGCCACAGGCGTTGCTTGATGCTGGCGATCAGCGTGTCGTGGTCGCCCTGCGGAAAATCGGTGCGGCCGATCGAACCGGCAAACAGCACATCCCCCACAAAGGCCCGTCTGGCCTCGCTTGAATAAAACACCACATGCCCCGGCGTGTGGCCCGGGCAATGCCGCACCGCCAGCGTGCAGTCACCCACGGTGACAGTGTCGCCGTCGTGGAGCCAGCGCGTCGGCGTGAAGGCTTGGGCCGGTGGAAAGCCGAACATCTTGCTTTGCCCGGGCAGGCCGTCGATCCAGAACTGGTCGGCTTCGTGCGGGCCGATGATGGGCAAACCCAGCCGCTCGGCCAGCTCGCCGGCCCCCCCGGCGTGGTCGATGTGGGCATGGGTGAGCCAGATTTGTTCCAGCTTCAAACCCAGCCGCGCCACTTCTTCAAGCAGCAGGTCGAGGTCGCCACCGGGGTCAATGACGGCCGCTTGCAGCGTCTGGTCGCACCAGACCAGGGAACAGTTTTGCGCAAAGGCGGTGACAGGCACGGTGAGGTAACGAAACATGGTTTAAACCCCCGGCTCGGTGCTCACCACCCGGTGCGCCACCAGGTCCAGCGCGGGCTTGGTGTTGCCCTGTTTGTCGGTCCAGACCTTGGGGTTCAGGTGGCCGGCGGCGGCCAGTGAGTCACCGTCGCGCAGCGCCAACAAAACGCTGCAGGGCACCTCGTCAAAGGCGATCAGGTTGACCATCAGGTGTTCGTTTTCGCTGCTCTGCGCGCGCACCCGGGCCACCACGTAGCTGCTGTCGCCCTTGCCCTGGCGCCGCTCCGGGTCACCGATCAGGCGGCCGGCTATCAATCCATCAATCATTCACATGCTCCTGGGCTTTCCATACAAGCCTGCATGGTAGCCGCAGGCGCAGGGGCACTTGCAGCGCTGGCTATAGTGCAGGCTTGTTTTCATCTTTTGGAGTGGTGTATGCGCGTGTGGCAACAGCCCATATCTGTGGCCGAACTGACCCGTGCCAGCCTGGACACGGCGGTCAGTCATCTGGGGATTGAATTTCTGGAGGTGGGCGACGATTTCATCCGCGCCCGGGTACCGGTCGATGCGCGTACCCGCCAACCCTTCGGCCTGCTGCACGGCGGTGTCAGCGTGGTGCTGGCCGAAACGCTGGGCTCGGTGGCTGCCAACCTGGCCTGTCCTGCGGGTTACCGTGCCGTGGGGCTGGACATCAACGCCAACCACCTGCGCAGTTCCACCAGTGGCTGGGTCACCGGCACTACCCGCCCGGTGCACATTGGCCGCACCACCCAGGTCTGGCAGATTGACATGGTCAATGATGCCGGTGAAATGACCTGCGCGTCACGCATCACCATGGCGGTGCTGGCGCCGCGCTGAA
>JBASJO010000074.1:0-3266 GCA_049655365.1 Rhodoferax sp.
CATGTGTTCCCTGTGTTCTTCCGGTTTGTGGGTGGCAAGGGTGTGGCCACGGCGCTGGGTGTGCTGCTGGGTTTCAGCGGCTGGCTGGGGCTGGCCACGGCCCTGATCTGGCTGCTGATGGCGGCGCTGTTTCGCTACTCGTCACTGGCCTCCATTACGGCTGCGCTGCTGGCGCCTGTGGTCTATGTGCTGGGCGACGGCGGGCTCTGGCTCATGAGCAAAAGCGTGGCCTTGAGTGTGGCCGTGATGTCGCTGTTTTTACTTTACCGCCATGCGGAAAACATCAACCGCCTGATCAAGGGCACCGAATCCAGACTGGGCAAAAAAGCCAGCCCGGCGCCCGTGGCTCATGCGAACGGCCACGCCAAGCATGGTCATCGACATCCGCCGCACGGTGATCAAAAGTCTCAGACAAAAAACGACCACGCATGAAACTCTGCATTCTTGACAACGACTTTCTGGACCCGGCGGTCGCGCCGACTTATGTGGGCTATGGCGCCATGTTCGAGCGCCTGCTCCGCCAGGCCGGCGCCGAGGGTACGTTCGATATTTTCAACACGGTCAAAGGCGAGTACCCGGCTTCTTTCGATCCATACGATGCAGTGCTGCTCACGGGCAGCAAGGCTGATTCGTTTTCGCAGGAACCTTGGGTGCTGACACTCAAGGACAAGGTGCAGGCGCTCCTGAAAAGCAGAAAGAAGCTGATCGGCGTGTGTTTCGGCCACCAGTTGATTGCCTTGTGCCTGGGCGCCAAGGTGGGCCGCGCACCGCAAGGCTGGGGCGCCGGGCGCATGCGCTACCAATGGCTGGCACCCGAGCTGGCGCCGGGCCGCGAGGAAGTCGCGCTGCTGGCCAGCCACCAGGACCAGGTGTTCGAGGTGCCCAGCGGCACCCGGCTGCTGGCCACCAGCGATTTTTGCCCGGTGGCGGCCTTTGGCATTGACGGTCAGGTATTGTGTGTGCAGGCGCATCCTGAATTCGTCGAGGACTACAGCGCCTTTTTGCTCAACAAGCGGCGCGCCATGTTTGGCGAGGAGCGCTACCAAGCCTTCACCCAGAGCCTGGCCAAGGGCCACGAAGGTCTGGCTGTGGCACGCATGATGGTGGCGTTTGTCAACGCCTGACATGCAGGCTTAAACCGCCTGAGCGCCGAGTTGCAGGATCAAATGGTGGTTCAGGTGTTCCTGAACGCGCGACGCGGGCAGGGCAGCGGCGATGGCGGGGTTGCCCGCAACACTCGTATGCAGGCTGGGCGGGCGCATCAGTTGGCCTTTCTCGTTGAGCACAATGGCCACGTCCGGGCGCTTGGCTTCGCTGCGGCGGCGCATGACCACGCCCACGGTGGCGTTGTCCAGCTGAACGTAGGTGCCAGGCGGGAATAAGCCCACCACGCGCAGCAGCGCCTGGCCCACCTGGTTGTGTTGTGCGGAAGCGGTCGCCACCAGGCTTTTGGCAGATTCGGTTGCGCTGCGTCCCTCACGCGACTGGCGCGGGCTGATCATGGCGGCGTAACGGTCCACCACGTTGAGCATGTGCACCAGGCGCTGCGGCGCTGCCAGGCGCATCACGTCGTCACTCAAGCTGGTTTCCTGGTGGTGTTGCTGCACGGTTTGCAGCCAAAGCGCGTCGGTGATGCCCAAAGTGCGCAACAGGTCGGCGCTACGCGCTTCATGTGCGCGCACGGTTGCTTCCTGCTCGGGTGTCAGACGCCCACGCTGGTTGGCCAGCTGGTCCTGCAAGCCAGTCATGGCAAGGTTCATGGTCAGGGCCGCGTGAACCAGGCTGTCGCGTTCGGTCTGTGGTAGCTCAATTTCCTGGGCCAGCAGATCACACAAGACAGCACAGACCAGGGCGTGGGAGGCGCTGTAGCCCGCAGGCGAGTGGCTGGCCAGTTGAAACAGCAGGTACAGTGCCACATCGGTGTCGTACTGGATCAGGTTTTGCATCCAGCGGTCGTATTGTTCAATGCGTGTCGCAAACTGCTGCACGCTGTGCGGGTGGCTCAGGACGATGCCCAGGCCCGCTTCCAGGTCGGACCAGAGGCCCAGCAGGTCTTCGTACTCGTCCTCCGACTTCGGGATGAAGCTCATGGCGTGGTGCGTGTCCAGGACCGCTGAGGCGTTTGCTTAATCGCGAAAGTTGTCAAAACTCAGTGGAATGTCGGTGATTTCCTTGCGCATCAGTGCCATCGCGGCTTGCAGGTCGTCACGCTTGGTGCCGCTCACGCGCAGCTTGCCGTCCTGGATGGCGGCCTGTACCTTGATCTTGCTGTCCTTGATGATGCGCTGGATTTTTTTGCCGAGTTCGGTCTCGATGCCGTCACGCACCTTGATGACCTGCTTGACCTTGTCACCGCCCATTTTCTGCACGTCGCCCTTGTCCAGAAAACGCACATCGACATTGCGCTTGGTGAGCTTGTTGCGCAGGATGTCCTCGATCTGGCTGAGCTGAAAATCAGCGTCGCCGATCAGCGTGATCTCCTTGTCCTTGAGCTCGATGGCAGCGGGTGTGCCCTTGAAGTCAAAGCGGGTGGTGATTTCTTTGCTGGTGTTTTCAATGGCATGTTTCACATCGACCATGCTGGCTTCGCAAACGGTATCAAAAGAGGGCATAAGGGTTCTCGCTAAATGTTCGACAATCCCGCCATGTTAGTCCAGAAAAACGTATCCCTTCAGCCCTTCAACACCTTTCACATCGTGGCCAAGGCCCATGCGCTGGTGCGTATCAGCAGCGAATCCGACGTGCAGGCGGTCCTGACCGACCCCACATGGGCCGCCGCGCGCAAGTTTGTGCTGGGAGGCGGCAGCAACATTGTGCTGACCGGCGATGTCAAGCCCTTGGTGCTGAAAGTCGAGGTGATGGGCCGCCGGCTGGTGCAGGAAACCGCCAGAGCTTTCATCGTGGAAGCCGGCGCCGGTGAAAACTGGCACGACTTTGTCACCTGGACGCTCGAAGCTGGCTACCCCGGGCTGGAAAATATGGCTTTGATTCCGGGCACGGTGGGCGCCTCGCCGGTGCAGAACATCGGTGCTTACGGGGTCGAGCTGCAAGACCGCTTTGAGTCACTGGATGCCGTCGACCTGCAGACCGGCCAACTTTTTACCCTGAATGCGGCGCAATGCGCTTTTGGCTACCGCGACTCGGTGTTCAAACACGCCAGCGCGTCAGATGCCGAATTGGGCCACCAGGCCGTGGGTTTGAAAGACCGGGCGTTGATTTTGCGGGTGCGTTTTGCCCTGCCCAAACCATGGAAGCCGGTGCTGGGG
>JBASJO010000075.1:0-6491 GCA_049655365.1 Rhodoferax sp.
TCAAAGCGCTGGTAGGTCTGGAAAATCTCGCCGTGGATGTAGTTGTAGCCGACCGAAATGCCCATGGCGTAGGCCGCAATGATCATGCCTTCAATCACGATATGCGGGTTGTACTGCATGATCTCGCGATCTTTGCAAGTGCCGGGCTCACCCTCGTCCGAGTTGCACACCAGGTATTTCTGACCCGGGAACTGGCGCGGCATGAAACTCCATTTGAGACCGGTCGGGAAACCCGCGCCACCGCGTCCGCGCAGCGCCGATTCCTTGACAGTGGCAATCACCTGGTCTTGTGTCAGGCCGGCACCACCGTCCAGACCCAGCACCTTGCGCAAGGCCTGGTAGCCACCGCGGGCTTCATAGTCTTTCAAACGCCAGTTGTCACCGTTCAAGCCAGCGTAAATCTGGGGCTTGATGTGCCGATTGTGAAATGCTGTTTCCTTGCCGGTGGCCTCGAACTGTGCCAGAACTTGTTGCACGTTCATGATTTCACCTCGGCTGCACGCAAACCGTCAACCAATTGGTCCAGTTTGTCATTGCTCATGAAGCTGCACATGGTGGTGTCGTTGACCAACATCACAGGAGAGTCGGCGCAGGCACCCAGGCACTCGCACTGCTGCAAGGTGAACAGGCCGTCAGCCGTGGTCTGGTTGTTGTCGACACCCAATTTTTCTTTCAGGTGGGCCATGGCTTTACCGCCATCGCGTAACTGGCACGGCAAGTTGGTACAAACATTGAGCTTGTACTTGCCCACCGGTTGTTGGTTGTACATGTTGTAAAAACTGGTGACCTCGTGCACCGCAATGGCCGGCATGCCCAGGTAGTCCGCCACCAGCTGTTCGCTCTCGGCGCTGACATAGCCCAACTCCTGCTGGACGATGGTCAAGCAAGCCATCACCGCCGACTGCTTTTGATCAGCCGGGTACTTTGCAACTTCTTTGGCGAAGCGCGCTTTGGATTCTTCAGAAATCATCGGTCAACTTCCCCAAACACAATGTCCATCGTTCCAATGATTGCCACCGCGTCGGCAATCATGTGGCCCTTGCCCATCTCGTCAAGAGCGGCGAGGTGCACAAAAGCCGGCGGGCGAATCTTGAGGCGGTAAGGTTTGTTGGCACCGTCACTGATGAGGTAGATACCAAACTCGCCCTTCGGATGCTCAATGGCCGCATAAGCCTCGCCTTCGGGCACCGAGAAACCTTCAGTGAACAGCTTGAAGTGGTGAATCAGTTCTTCCATGTTGGATTTCATGGACTCACGGTCAGGCGGTGCAATCTTGTGGTTGTCGGTGATGACCGGACCCGGGTTGACACGCAGCCAGTCGACGCACTGCTTGATGATGCGGTTGGACTGCTTCATCTCTTCCATGCGCACCAGATAACGGTCGTAGGTATCGCCGGTCTTGCCCACCGGAATATCAAAGTCAAGCTGATCGTAAACCTCGTAGGGCTGCTTTTTACGCAGGTCCCAGGCAATGCCCGAACCGCGCAACATGGGGCCGGTAAACCCGAGGTTCAGGGCGCGCTCAGGCGTGACCACACCAATGCCAACGGTACGCTGCTTCCAGATCCGGTTGTCGGTCAAGAGCGTGTGGTACTCCGCCAGGTAGGTGGGGAAGCGCTGGGTAAAGTCGTCAATGAAATCCAACAGGCTGCCATCACGGGCGTGATTGAGTCTTTCAGTGGACTTGGCGCTGCGAATCTTGTTGGGCGAATGCCGCGGCATGGTGTCAGGCAAATCACGGTAGACACCGCCCGGGCGGATATAGGCTGCGTGCATACGGGCGCCACTGACGGCCTCGTAGATGTCCAGCAGGTCTTCACGCTCACGGAACGCAAACAGCATGACCGTCATGGCACCGCAGTCGATGGCGTGCGCCCCAACCCATAACAAGTGGTTGAGCAAACGGGTGATTTCGGCAAACATGACGCGGATGTACTGGGCGCGCAAGGGCACGTCAAGCTCCAGCATTTTTTCAATGGCCAGGCAATAGGCCTGCTCATTGCACATCATCGACATGTAGTCAAGCCGGTCCATGTAAGGCAGGGCCTGAATGTAGGTCTTGCTCTCGGCGAGTTTTTCGGTGGCACGATGCAGCAGGCCGATGTGCGGGTCAGCGCGCTGGATGACCTCGCCATCGAGCTCCAGCACCAAGCGCAAGACGCCGTGCGCAGCCGGGTGCTGCGGACCAAAGTTCAGGGTGTAGTTCTTGATATCAGCCATGTGTCAAACTGCTAGTTAGCAGGGCCTCCGTAGTTCTCTTCACGGATGATGCGTGGTGTGATTTCGCGCGGCTCGATCGTGACCGGCTGGTAGACCACACGTTTTTGCTCTGCGTCATAGCGCATTTCCACATTGCCCAGCATGGGGAAGTCCTTGCGGAAAGGGTGGCCAATAAAACCGTAATCGGTCAGGATGCGGCGCAGGTCGTCATGACCTTCAAACACAAGGCCAAACAAATCGAAGGCTTCACGCTCAAACCAGTTGGCGCCGCTCCAAATCCCGCAGATTGAGGGCATGACGGGCGCTAGGTCATCAGGCACAAAGGCCTTCAGTCGCACACGCTGGTTCAGACTCACCGACAGCAGGTGCAACACCACACAAAACCTTGGACCAGGCCAGGTCTCATTTTTGTAGGTCAGGTAATCCACGCCGCACAAGTCCACCATTTGCTCAAAACAGCAAGCAGGGTGGTCGCGAAGAATTTGGGCAGCCTGGAAATAATTGGCAGCATCCACCACCACCGTGAGTTCGTCAAGCGCCACCACGCTACTCTTGACCAGATCACCCAAAGCCGCGTCTACCTGCGTTTTGAGCGTGTGTGGATTTACAGCATACACAGTCATCGTCAACCCTTTAAGTGCGAGCAATCGTTTGGGTGCGGCGAATCTTGCGCTGCAACTGGATGATCCCGTAAATCAACGCTTCTGCCGTGGGCGGACAGCCAGGCACATACACGTCGACCGGAACAATGCGGTCACAGCCTCGCACCACCGAATAACTGTAGTGGTAGTAGCCACCCCCATTGGCGCAAGAGCCCATGCTGATCACCCAGCGCGGCTCGGCCATCTGGTCATACACCTTGCGAAAAGCAGGCGCCATTTTGTTGGTCAGGGTGCCCGCCACGATGATGAGGTCGGACTGGCGCGGACTCGGTCGAAACACCTCGGCACCGAAACGGCTGATGTCATAGCGCGCTGCGGCAGCATGCATCATTTCAACCGCACAACAGGCCAAACCAAACGTCATGGGCCAGACAGAGCCGGTCTTGGCCCAATTCACCACGGAGTCGTAGCTCGTGGTGACAAAACCCTCTTTGAGAATACCTTCAATCATCGTCTTACTCCCAATCGAGGGCGCCTTTGATCCACATGTAAACAAAGCCAATGGTCAGAATGGTCACAATTTCCAGACCCACCAAAAAGCCCACCAGTCCGAGCTCCTTGAGCGCGATGGCCCACGGAAACAGCAAGGCCGTTTCCAGGTCGAACAAAATAAAAAGAATGGCAATCAGGTAGTAACGAACATCGAATTTCATCCGGGCATCGCCGAAAGCTTCGAAGCCGCATTCATAGGGGGAATTTTTTGCTGCATCCGGCCGATTGGGGCCAAGAATATAACCAATGACCTGAGGCATGACACCGACCGAAATGCCTACCAGAATGAAAAGAAAGACTGGTAAATATTGTTCAATGTTCATGTTCTTCAGTGTATTCAATGGACTGTCTGACGCCTTGATCTGCGTCAAACATGTTGAATGGTGCCGTCGGCGAGACTCGAACTCGCACAGCTTTCGCCACTACCACCTCAAGATAGCGTGTCTACCAATTTCACCACGACGGCTGTTTTTGCAAACCGGTTAGCTGCCCAGTGTTCTTACACCTTTACTGCAACCGGTCAACATAGAGTTTACCCTGAAATCCCCTCACATTCCCTGAGGAGAAGGCATTTTCATCAGCAATTATTTGGCTGGGATTTGTCCCGCACCGGATGCTGCCTGAAGCGGCGGCAAGGCCGCTGGAACCGGCGCATTCAAGCTTGTGTTTTCAAGCACGCTGCCCGAACTGGCGGCCGGACGCACTGAACCAAAGTAAGCCAACATCAAGGTGCTGGCGAAGAACAAGGTCGCCAACACGGCGGTCGTGCGAGACAGGAAATTGGCGCTGCCGCTGGCACCAAACAGACTGCCAGAACCCCCGCTGCCAAAGGCCGCACCCATGTCAGCGCCTTTGCCGTGCTGCACCAGAATCAAGCCCACCATGGCAATGGCGGAAATCATTTGTACCGCCAACATCACTGTCAATAAAACATTCATAAATCAACTCCAGAATAAATAATTTGCGACGCCCTGAATCAGGAGGCAGCCGCAATGATGGTCAGAAAATCAGGTGCTTTGAGTGCGGCACCACCAATCAGGCCACCGTCAATGTCGGCTTGCGCCAACAGGCTCTTGGCATTGGCGGCATTCATGCTGCCGCCGTAGAGCAATTTGATGCGATCCGCGTTGGGCGACGCCGCCTTCAACTGCGCCCGCAACACGGCGTGCACCTGCTGCGCCTGCTCTGCGGTGGCAGAAAGCCCGGTGCCAATCGCCCACACGGGTTCATACGCCACGACCACTTCGCTGATGCAATGGCCGTTGGCGTGAATCACCGCGGCCAATTGACGCTTGACGACCTCTTCAGTATGACCGGCTTCACGTTCTGCCAGGGTTTCACCCACGCACACAATCGGCGTGATGCCGGCGCTGAGCGCGCGCTGCGCTTTGGCAGCCACCAGTTCATCAGTTTCACCATGGTACTGGCGTCGCTCCGAATGCCCCACGATGACATAACGCGCGCCAAACTCCTTGAGCATGGCGGGCGCAATTTCACCGGTGTAGGCACCACTCTCGTGCGCAGAAACGTCTTGTGCGCCGAGCTCGATCACGCCCCCCGCCAGCAAGGCCTGACATTGCGCCAGATACACAGCGGGCACACAGACGGCAACCTGACAGGCAGGTTGGCCCACGCCCGCCAACAAGGCCTTGAGCAAGGCTTCATTGGCAGCCAGGCTGCCGTTCATCTTCCAGTTGCCTGCGATCAGCTTCTTTTTCATGCTTTTTCCCAAGTCAAAACAATTTTTCCAACATGCTGGTTGGTTTCCATCAGGGCATGCGCCCGGGCCGCCTCAAAGGCGTCAAACACACTGTGAATCACCGGCTTGATCTGGCCAGACGCCAGCATCGGCCACACTGACTTCAAGCACGCCTGCGCAATCGCCGCCTTGAAGGGCACCGAACGTGGCCGCAAGGTGGACCCTGTGACCGTCAGGCGGCGGCGCAACACCAGACCCGCGTTGAATTCACTTTTGGTGCCCCCTTGCACGGCGATGATGACCAGCCGGCCATCTTCGCGCAAGCTCTGCACTTCCCTGGCCACATAATCACCTGCCACCATGTCCAGGATCACATCGACACCCTGGCCATCAGTCAGCCGGGCCACCTCGGTCTGAAAATCATGCGTCTTGTAGTTGATGGCGGCATCCGCCCCCAAGGCCAGACAAGCCGCACACTTTTCATCACTGCCCGCGGTCGCAAACACACGCGCACCCAAGGCCTTGGCCAACTGGATCGCCGTCACGCCGATGCCGCTGGTACCGCCCTGGATCAACACCGTCTCACCGGCTGCCAGGCGGCCCCGGTCCATCAGGTTGCTCCAGACCGTAAAGAAGGTCTCGGGCAGACTCGCCGCCTCGACATCCGCCAGGCCGGCAGGCACCGGCAAACATTGCGCAATCGGGGCCACGCACCATTGTGCGTAACCGCCACCCGCCACCAGGGCACACACCCGGTCACCCAGCTGCAGCCCAGCTGCTGCCAGTTCCCCGGCGTCACCCTGGTCGATCACCCCGGCGACTTCGAGCCCGGGAATATCCGACGCACCCGGTGGCACCGGGTACAGGCCCAGGCGCTGCAACACATCCGGGCGATTGATGCCACTGGCAGTCACGCGAATGCGCAACTCCCCCGGGCCTGCATGAGGCACGGGACGCTCTGCCAGACGCAACACGTCCGGGGCGCCAAAGCTGGTGATTTCAATCGCTTTCATGAGGGATTCGCCTCTGGCTTCGAATAAAACCAAAGACTGTCATGTGTGTGGCAGCCTCAGTCCATCAACCGCGGTTTTCCTGTGCCGGGCGCTCCAGCAGCGCCTTCATCGACAGTTTGATGCGACCCTTTTCGTCGGTCTCCATGACCCGGACCTTGACGATCTGGCCCTCCGACAAATAGTCGGTGACTTTTTCGACACGCTCATGGGCGATCTGGCTGATGTGCAACAGGCCATCCTTGCCAGGCAACAAATTGATCAGCGCGCCGAAGTCAAGAATCTTGACGACCGGACCTTCATAGACCTTGCCGATTTCAACTTCGGCCGTGATCTGCTCGATGCGGCGCTTGGCTTCTTCGGCCTTGGCCGGGTCTGCCGAGGCAATGGTGATGGTGCCGTCTTCGT
>JBASJO010000076.1:0-3194 GCA_049655365.1 Rhodoferax sp.
GGTCAAGGCTTGCTTGCTGGCCTGCCAGGTGTCGAGTCTTTGATGGTTGACGCGCAGGCTCAAACCTGGATGTCGTCGGGCATGCGCGAACAGCTCAAGCCGCCAGCAAGCGCCTGAGCTCAGACGGTGCGGGCCTTTGCCGGGTTCTTTTTCTTCAAAGGGATCAGGTGTGGCATCTGCCCTGCGAATTCAAGGGCCGCTGAGCCAGGTTCAAGCAGATCGGCCAACGTATAGGCATTGAGCGACTCGATAAAGTCGCGTGATGCTTTTTTGATGATGCCCTTGAGCCGGCAAAACCCGTCCAGCCGGCAACTGTTGAGGTGTTTGTCAAAACACTCGACCATGTCCATGTCGGTTTCGGTTTGACGCACGATCTCGCCCAGGCTCAAGCTGGCGGGCGCCCGCAGCAAACGCAAGCCGCCGCCGCGGCCACGTGTGGTTTCCAGCCAGCCAAGGCTGGCCAGGTCCATCACGATCTTCATCAAATGGCTGCGGGAAATACCATGCGCTTCGGCAATTTCGCTGACCGTCGGCAGCTTGGCGCGCTCCGCGCAGGCCGCGCAGTACATCAATACGCGCAAGGTGTAATCGGTCCGTTGGGTGAGTCGCATGGGTTCAATCCGGAAGGTGCTTATGCGGCCGGTTGCGCGGCCTGCCGGGCGTGCAACTTGGCCGCGATGTACTCGCCATGGGTCACATGCAGCAAGCCGGCAATCTTGCTGATCAGGTGGTTTTCGTTGGCGTCCAGATGGCCGTCGGCAAAGGCCACCTGCCACATGTGTTCCACCACCTGGATCTTTTCGGCCTGGGTGAATTGGTCGTTCATGGCGCTGGTAAAGCGAAAGTAGTCGTTGGTGCCTTTGGCCGTGTCTTCTGCCCGCGCCAGCAAGTGGGCCAGCTCGGCGTCGCTCAGGGTAAATTGGCTGCGCAGCGCCGCCAGGGTAGAGCTGCGCTCCGTGGCCGAGACTGCCGTGTCGGAACGCATCACCTCGACCAGCAGCACGGCGGTGGCCAACTGCAGGCTGCGTGCGTCGTCGACACTCGCCTGGCCGTTGTCGGGCATGAAGAATTGATTCAGCAGGTTTTTGAAGGGACTTAGCATGGTCGGAAGCAGTGAACAAGAAATGGCTTGATGGACTACAACCCGCGCTGCCAGCTCGGGCGCAGTTTGGCAGACTCGGGGCGATGGAGCGCATTGTCCACTTCCTGCAGCAAACGCTCTTTTTCAGCGCCCAAAACTCCCTTGAGCACCAGCCAGTTTGAGGCGTGGTCGCTACGGAACACCGTGCGCTTGAGTTCCAAGGCTTGCAGAAACTGCGCCATCTCGGCAAACAACTCCTGCGGGTTCAGCGGTTCCCACTGTGGAAACCCCTGGCGAAAGCGCGCCTCGCCCTGCGGAAAGCTCACCACCAGCGTGGCCAGAAACTCCGGCTGGGTCAGGTTGATCAGGCGCGCCGAGTTGGCGGCGTGCTGCTGCGACAACTGGCGCCCGCCCAGGCCGTTGAGCAACATCACCGAGCGCGTGATGCCCGCTGCGCCCAGCTTGTCCAAGGCGTCCCGGGTGGACTCAAAGGTTTCACCCTTGCTGACGTGTTGCAGCACGTCATCGTCGCCGGACTCGGCGCCCACATACACCAGTGACAGGCCCGCTGCACGCAACTCCTGGAGTTCCTGCACGGTTTTGTGGCGCAGGTTGCGCGGCAGGCAGTAGCTGGAAATGCGTCGCACCTTGGGCAGATGGTCTTTGATGGCGGTCAGCAGCGTCATCAGGCGCCGGGTTGACAGCACCATGGCATCACCATAGCCAATGAAGACCCGTTGCAACTGGCCGGCGAATTGCTAGCTGCAGTTGCGAATGGCGTCCAGGGTCTCCTGCTCGTCGCGCACGCCGAACTTCTTTTGCGGCGCGGTGTACATCTCGCAATACGTGCACTTGTTCCACGAACAGCCGTTGGTGACCGGCAGGATCAGTGACTCGGCCTCGCTCGGTGGCCTGAACACCGGTTCGACATAACGGATGGGAAAAATTTCACTCATGCCGCACTCCCGCCCAGCCTGGCATTGAGTTCCCGCACATCGGGCTCTGACAGTGCCGTGTTGTGCCGGTCGGTGAACGGCCCGCCACCGGGCTCGACACCCCCGCTTGCGTCATAGCCCACCGCCTTGAACTTCCAGAGCGCGCCAATGCGTTTGAGATTGCCCACGTGCGCGCCGTCGGCCAGGTGCACGCTGTACACGTTGGGGTTGACAAAGGTGAGGGTGAGTGCCGTCATGCCACCTTGATGGCATTGCCGAACGCCACTCGGCCGCGCACCATGTCCGCCTCGGGCTTGGGGTCGGGGTAGTACCACACGGCGTCGGTCAACATCTCGCCGTTGATCAGTAGCGAGTAGTAGCTGGCCTGGCCCTTCCAGGCGCAACTGGTTTTGTGGTTGCTGAAGGTGACATACTCTTTATTAAGCGCGCTTGCGGGAAAGTAGTAGTTGCCTTCCACCAGCACGGTGTCGTCACTCTCGGCAATGACGATGTTGTTCCAGCTTGCTTTCATGGTTTCAGGGTTCTCCGGTGACCAAGTACCGCTGATGTTACAGCGTCGGGTAGTCGGTGTAGCCGGTCGGCCTGCGCCAATCAGATAATCGCCCAGTCACTTTCAAACCGCATCCAAGCCGGCCAACATCCCATGAGCGATTCATATTTTTACCCCGTCGGTAGCGCTGGCCTGGCCTGGGGGCCGGCCGAGCTGGCCCAATGGCGCGTGCGCCAGGTGCGACAGCGCAGTTATGCCGACGATGTGCTCAGCAGCATCGAGCGCTTCGCCGGGCGTTTTGACGTGTCGCGCTACGGCGAGGTGGCCTATGCCGGCGAGCGTTTTCCCCTGTTGACTATGCGCAGCCGCCACTGGCGGCCAGACTTGCCCACAGCGCTGGTCACTGGTGGCGTGCACGGCTACGAGACCAGCGGCGTGCACGGCGCGCTGCGCTTTGTGGATCAACATGCCCACGCCTATGCCGGCCGGGTCAACTTGCTGGTGGCGCCGTGCGTGAGCCCCTGGGCCTATGAGTACATCCAGCGATGGAACTTTGACGCCATCGACCCCAACCGGTCGTTTTTTGAGGCCAGCCAGGCACAGGAGTGCGCCGCGTTGATGCGACTGGTGGCGCCCTTGCGCGGGCAGTTTTTGGCACACATCGACC
>JBASJO010000077.1:0-2063 GCA_049655365.1 Rhodoferax sp.
CGGACCTATGCAGAGTTTTCTTAGGGTTTTCCCTATTTGCATACGCATGCAATCCATCAAGAATGTATATCTATGCAATCCCAACTATTCAGGAAACAACCATGATCAGATATCTTAAACGTGGCAAGGACGTGCAGGTCCGGGCCGAGGACGACGCCAAGGTTCGCGCCACAGTCGAAGGCATCATCAAGGACATTGAGGCCCGTGGCGATGATGCCGTGCGCGACTACAGCCGCCAGTTCGACAACTGGGACCCGTCCGACTTCCGCCTGTCACAGGGCGAGATCGAAGCGGCCATGAAAAGCCTGTCGGCGCGCGAAATCGAGGACATCACCTTCGCACAAAAGCAAGTGCGCAACTTTGCGCAGATCCAACGTGACTCGATGAGGGACGTTGAGGTGGAAACGTATCCTGGCGTGATCCTCGGACACAAGCACATCCCGGTCAATGCGGTGGGTTGCTACATCCCCGGCGGCAAGTATCCAATGATCGCCTCTGCGCACATGAGCGTGCTGACCGCCAAGGTCGCTGGTGTCAAACGCGTGGTCTCTACGGCCCCACCGTACCAGGGCAAGCCGCACCCGGCCATCGTCACCGCCATGCACCTGGCCGGCGCTGACGAAATTCTGGTTCTCGGCGGCGTTCAGGCTGTGGTCGCCATGGCGGTCGGGACGCAGAGCATTGCACCGGTGGACATGCTGGTCGGCCCAGGCAACATGTTCGTGGCCGAGGCCAAACGCCAACTCTATGGTCGTGTTGGCATTGACCTGTTCGCGGGTCCGACTGAAACGCTGGTGATCGCCGACGATTCAGTCGATGGCGAAATCTGCGCGGTGGACCTATTGGGTCAAGCCGAGCACGGGCCGACTTCACCTTCCATCCTGCTCACCAACAGTGACGAACTCGCCAAAAATACCTTGGCCGAAATTGAGCGACAGCTCAAGATCCTGCCAACCGCAGCCATTGCAGCCCAAAGCTGGGCCGAATACGGCGAGGTGATCGTGTGCGACAGCTACGAAGAGATGCTGCAAAAGGCCAACGAACTTGCGTTTGAACACGTGCAGGTGATGACGCGTGACCCGAGCTACTTTCTTGCCAACATGACTAACTATGGCGCACTGTTCCTTGGGCCCCGCACCAACGTGAGCTTTGGCGACAAGGTGATCGGCACCAACCACACCCTGCCTACCAACCGCAATGCCCGCTACACCGGTGGTCTGTGGGTTGGCAAATTTCTCAAGACCTGCACCTACCAAAAGGTGCAGACTGACGAAGCCAGTGCACTAATGGGGGCGTACTGCTCACGCCTGTGTCACATGGAGAACTTTGCGGGGCACGGCGAGCAAGCCAACATCCGCGTGCGCCGCTATGGCACCCGGGCCGACGTTCCGTGGTACCAGCCCGTGCCGGCAGAGACATGAAGATGTTGCCGGCTGCTCCAAACTTCCGGGTCGATGGCAAACGGGCCTTGGTGACAGGCGCCAGCCGAGGCATCGGTCTTGCTGCCGCTACGGCGCTGGCACAGGCCGGTGCCACAGTGACTCTGGTCGCCCGCTCCGAATCCGAATTGCGCGAAGTATGCCGTGAAATCAGGGAGGCAGGAGGCCAGTGTGACTACTTGGTACTCGACGTGGTTGACTCGCGCGCCGTCACCGAGCAACTCGCGAAACGCGGGCCGTTCCAGATCCTCGTGAACAACGCTGGCATGAATCGCCCCAAGGAGCTGATTCAACTCGAAGACGGGGATATTGACGCCGTACTGGATCTGAATGTGAAGGCCGCGTTCTACGTGACTCGCGTGGTAGTCAAGGGGCTGCTGGCGGCCGGCCTGCCAGGCTCGGTGATCAACGTGTCGTCGCAGATGGGCTGGGTCGGCAGCCCGCGCCGAACCCTGTACTGCGCTAGCAAGCACGCCATCGAGGGCATGAGCAAGGCACTGGCATGGGAACTAGGGCAGGCCAACATTCGCGTGAACACGGTCTGCCCGACTTTCATCGAAACCGCGATGACCGCTAGCATGTTCAAAGACGCCGCGTTTCACGAATGGGTCACTGGCAGGATCG
>JBASJO010000078.1:0-2517 GCA_049655365.1 Rhodoferax sp.
GCTGCATCCCGGCAATCGTACCCTCCACCGACTTGCGCCCGGCCTGCGACACCTGCGCCACCTTCTGCGCACTCTCGGAGACGTACTTCGCCTTCTGGTTCGAGACGCCGGCGGCTTGCTTGACCTCATCCACCGTCGCCGTGGTCTCGCTCACCGCGCTGGCCGTCTCCGCCGCGCCGGCGGCCACCTGCGTCGTGGTGGCGAGGATTTCAGACGAGGACGATGACAGTTGGTTGATAGTCTCCCGGAGCTGCCGCGTGATGGACCGCGTCAGAAGCGCGCCGAACGCCAGCCCCAGGACGATGGCAAGGCCCGATATCGACGACAGCAGCAGAAAGGTGCGGTCGAGCGCCCGCGAAACCTCGGACCGCCCTTCGGCCAACTGCTCCTGCTGCCGCTTGATGTATTGATCGGATTTGTCGCGCAACGCCGATGCAAAGGGAAGCAGCTTGTCGTTCAGGGCGAGCGCCTCCTTCAGCATTCCGCCCTCTATCAGCCGGATCCCCTCTTCCTGGCCCTCCTTGTACTTTTTCTGGACATCGGCGATTTCCTCTACAAGACGTACCCCCGCATCCGAACGGGAGAGGCTGCGCACCTTGTCCAGCAGCGCATCGAACTGGTGGTGACTCTCCCGCAGCGCTTTCACCAGCCGGGAGCGCTGCTCCGGAAAAAGTAACAGGCCGCGGTACTGCGCGACCTGGTCCCTTGCCTCGCCCCCGAGCTCCGTGGCGACAATAATGGACTGGGTGTCTTCGTCCAGAAACGCAGCGTACGCGCTTTCGGTCGCCTTCAGCGAGTAGAACGCGACGCCTGCCACGATCGCCAGCAGTGCCAGCACGACGACGTAGCCGCCGATTATTTTTTTTCCGATAGTCATAAGACCTCCTTCAGAATTTCGCTTTCGAGGTTCACCCTCACACCTTGTACTGCTCTGCCAGCCCCTTGAGCTTTTGCCCCAGCTCGTGCAGGCTGTGTGCGGCGGTCTCGGCCTGCCGGGTGCCGGCGACGTTTTGCAGGCTCGCCTGCTTGATGTTCTCCATGGCGAGGGCCACCTGGTCCATGCCCACCATCTGCTGCTGGCTCGAAGCGGCGATCTGCGTCGCCGCCTGCGCCGCTTCGCCCACGCTCTCGGCCAGCAGCCGGATCGATTCGCCCGCTTCGCCGGACTGCTTCAGGCCCGCCTCCACCGCCTTCGCGCCCTGCTCGGTGGCCATCACCGCGGCGCCGGTCGCCTTCTGGATCTCGCCCAGAATCGTGCGCACCTGCGTCGTGGCCTGTTTGGATTGCTCGGCCAGGCTCCTGATCTCCTGCGCCACCACGGCAAAGCCCTTGCCCTGCTCGCCCGCCCTGGCCGCCTCGATCGCGGCATTCACCGCCAGCAGATTCGACTGCTCGGCCAGACCGTTCACGGCGGCGATGATCTCGCCGATCGCCTGGCTTTGCTCCGACAGCCGCACAATGCTCTCTGCCACCGACTCCATCTGCTCCTGGATGCGCTGCATCCCGGCAATCGTACCCTCCACCGATTTGCGTCCGGCCTGCGACACCTGCGCCACCTTCTGCGCACTCTCGGAGACGTACTTCGCCTTCTGGTTCGAGACGCCGGCGGCTTGCTTGACCTCCTCCACCGTCGCCGTGGTCTCGCTCACCGCGCTGGCCGTCTCCGCCGCGCCGGCGGCCACCTGCGTCGTGGTGGCGAGAATCTCGCTGGACGAGGAAGCGAGTACACCAACCCCTTCATTCAATTCCCGGGTTGTGCGCCGCAGACTCTCGACCATGACGCCAAACGCGCGCAGCAAGCTGCCGACCTCGTCGGCGCGCTTATCCTGCGGCACCTCGACAGTGAGGTCGCCGGAAGCGACCTGCCCGGCGATGCCCGAGATCATCTGGAGCGGTAGAGCGATGATCCGGCTAGTCAGCAACGCCATCGCCACGGCCAGCAAAGTTGCCAAAACGCCGACCATGACGAACAATTGCAGCGTGTGTGCTGCTGCCAGCTCGGATTCCGCCACGGAGGCACGCGCTTTCTCCATGGCCGCATCACCCAATTCCTGGGCAATGTCGCGCATCTTGCGGTAACGCTCATCTTGAACACCTAGCGCCAGATCCCTGGCTTGGTCCATTTTCCCGGCATGGATGAGCGGAATAAGCTGATCATCGCGCGTCTGCGCGAACGCCTCGCTGGTTTTTTTGAATTCCTCAAGCTTATTGAACGAGCCCGAATCACCCCGATTGCGCTCCAGCAGGCGCTGTGTGAGCGCCGCAATCTCCTTGCCGCGCTCCCTGACATCCTGCTGCCAGATTTCCTGATCCGATGGCTTCGTTACCAGCATCATGCTGAGCAACGACGCTCGCACACCGTTCTGGTTCATCCGAAGCTTCATCAAATCCTGAGCGTTGGCAAATTCCTCCTGATAGAGTCTTTTCTGTGAATCCTGAATCGTCGCAATTCCCCGATACGCAGTCGCTATCACGATCGCAAGAAAGGCGATCATCAGCCCGAAGCCGACGAAGAGC
>JBASJO010000079.1:0-1551 GCA_049655365.1 Rhodoferax sp.
TGTGCGCTCGGCTCCTCCCGCGGCATCTTCGGTCAATGGCGAGCAGCGCCTGGTCCGGGTTCGACCCGGTGACAGCGCCAGCAAGATCGCCATGACGCACCGCTTGACCAATGTGTCGCTGGACCAGATGCTGGTCGCCATGCAGCGCGGCAACCCCAATGCCTTTATCGAGGGCAATGTCAATCGCATCAAGGCCGGTGCCATTGTGGCCTTGCCCACTGAAAAACAGGCGATTGCCGTGTCGCCAGCGCAGGCAAGTCAAATCATCACCGCGCAAAGCCAGGACTTCAATCGCTACCGTCAGGCGCTTGCCAGCGGCGCGGGTGTGACCCAGCAGGCACCTGCCGAACGCACGGTGAGCGGCACCATTCAGGGCACGGTCGAGGACAAAAAGCCTGCGTCACAAGCACCAGACAAGTTGACCCTGTCCAAGGGTTCGATTCAGAGCGCCACCGATCTGGAGCAAATGGCTTTGGCCCGCAACGCCGAAGACAATGCCAAGCGGGCAGCCCAGATCAGTCAAAACGCCAGTGAGCTCAATCAACTGGCACAAACGGCGGCGTCCATGGCCGCGGCGGCTGCGTCTGGCACTGCCGCAGGTGCTGCCGTTTCATCGGTCGCAGCGCCTGCTTCGGTGCCCGGTGTTCAACAGCCGGTGGCCCCGGCGCTGCCAGCGACCGTCCCGGTCACCGCACCCGCCTCAGGCTTTCTGGATGAGCTGCTTGACAACCCCTTGCTGCCGGCAAGTGCCGCCGCCCTGATCTTGTTATTGGCCGGTCTGGGTTTTTACAAGGTCCGCCAGCGCCAGAAAAAAGTGCCCGCTGAAAGTTCCTTCATGGAAAGCAGTTTTCAGGCAGAGTCATTTTTTGGCGACAGTGGTGGCCAAAAAGTTGAGACGCAAGAGGCCGCCGGCACCAGCTCGGCCATGATGTATTCGGCCAGCCAGCTGGATGGGGCGCAAGACTCTGACCCGGTCGCTGAGGCCGATGTCTACATGGCCTACGGTCGCGACGTTCAGGCGGAGGAAGTCCTGAAGGATGCCTTGCTCAGGCAACCCGAGCGCGTCGCGATCCATCAGAAATTGCTGGCCATTTATGCCAAGCGCCAAGATGCCAACGCCTATGCGGTCATGGCGGCTTTGGCTTACCCGCTGCTCAAGAACAACGAGCCGCAATGGGCTGAGGTTTGCGCAGCAGGACTGGCTTTGGAGCCGCGCAACGCCCTCTACCTCGCAGGGGGGCAGCCCGTTGCTGCCGTGCCCGCATCACCTTCGCCCTTGCCTACCTTGCCAACGCTGCCTGTGCTGCCAACGGTGGCTGCTGCGGTCGCTGCCTCTGCCGCCGCAGAGGCCTCCGCGGCGCCTGTGCAGCCTGCCGAGACCCGGGATGACAGCGCGATGGATCTCGATTTCGATCTTGATTTTTCCCTGGACTCCGCACCACCTGCAAAGGCGCCCGAGCCTGCCACGGTCGCGCTGCCGGTGCCTGCCGCTGCATCGCCGGTCGCCCCGGCAGCTGCCAGCGCGCCACTGGACATGCTGGAGTTTGACTT
>JBASJO010000080.1:0-4694 GCA_049655365.1 Rhodoferax sp.
CGGCAATGGCCTGGCGCATGTCTTGTTGACGCTGCGACGGTGCCGGCGTTATCGTCCCTTCGGCCGCAGTGGCGACTTCACTCTTCGGCCTTGCTGGCGTTGCTTGTGTGGGCACGGCTGAAACCTCAGGGGATGCTTTTTGAGGCGTTTCACCGGGCGCCAGCAGCGTGGCCAGCACGGTGCCCACCGGCACCTTGTCGCCCACCGGAACCCGCAGTTCCTGCACCACGCCGTCCTGCCAGATCTCCACATCGATGGCCGCCTTGGAGGTGTCGACCACCGCCACCACCTGGCCGCGCGTGACATGGTCGCCGGGCTGGACATGCCAGGCCAGCAGCTTGCCTTCGGTCATGTCGGCGCCGAGCGAAGGCAGTTTGAATTCGATCATGTGATCTGCTCCATCACGGCCTGCACTGCCGCCACAATTTTGTCGACCTGCGGCAATGCTGCCTGCTCCAGATGCTGGGCATAGGGAATAGGTACTTCCTCGCTGCAGACCCTTGCCAGCGGCGCATCGAGCTCGGCAAACGCCTGCTCGCTGATGCGCGCCATCACTTCGGCGGCCAAGCTGCCCGAGCGCCAGCCCTCGGCCACCACGACCGCGCGGTGGCACTTGCGCACCGAGGCCATCACGGTGGCATCGTCAAGCGGGCGCAGCACGCGCAGGTCGATGACCTCGGCCGACACGCCCAGATTGGCCAGTTCATCGGCGGCCTGCAGGGTCTTGAACAGGCTGCCGCCATAGGTGATCAGGCTCACGTCTTTGCCGGCGCGGCGCACGCGGGCCTTGGCAATGTCGACCTCGGCGTGTTCGGGCACCTCACCCTCCATGTTGTAGAGCTGGGCGTGCTCGAAGATCAGCACCGGGTCGGGGTCGGCCAGCGCGGGTTTGAGCATGTGGCGCGCATCTTCCACCGTGGCGGGCGCCAGCACACGCAGGCCCGGCACATGCGCGTACCAGGCCTCGAAACTGTTGGAATGCTGGGCCGCCACCTGGCGCCCGGCACCCGTGGCCATGCGAAACACCACCGGCACCGAAAACTGGCCGCCCGACATGTGGCGCAGCATGGCGGCGCTGTTGACAATGGGGTCAAGCGCCAGCAGGCTGAAATTGACCGTCATGATCTCCACCACCGGGCGCATGCCGCCCAAGGCAGCCCCAATGCCGGCACCGACAAAACCCAGCTCGGACAGCGGTGTGTCGCGGATGCGCTCTGGGCCGAATTCATCGAGCAGGCCCTTGGACACGGCGTAGGTTCCGCCGTAACGCCCGACATCTTCGCCCATCAGGAAAACGCGCGGGTCGGCTTGCAAGGCTTCACGCAGGGCCTCGCGCAGGGCTTCGCGGTACGTCATGGATTGGCCCATCATGCGGCTCCCTGCGCGGTGACCACGTCGCGCATCAATTCAGCCACTGGCTCCCAGCTGCCAGCTTCAGCAAAAGCCACGGCGGCGTCGACCTCGGCCTGCGCGGCGGCATCGAGCGCCAAAAATTCGTCCTCATTCAGGTCGCCCTGCGCTTTCAGGCGCGTGCTGAAGGTGTGGATCGGGCCACGGGTTTTCCAGGCCGCAACTTCCTGCTTGTCGCGGTAAAGCTCAGGGTCGAACATGGAGTGGGCGCGAAAGCGGAAGGTCCGGAACTCCAGGAACACCGGGCGACGGAGTTGCAGCACCTGTTGCGCCGCGCCCAACATGGCCTCGTGCACGGCCACCACGTCCATGCCGTCGACCGACACCGCGGCCATGCTGTAGGACGCGGCCTTGGTGCACAGGTCGGTCTGCGACTCGGAGCGCGCCAGCGCCGTGCCCATGGCGTACAGGTTGTTCTCGCAGCAAAAAAGCACCGGTAAATGCCACAGCGCCGCCAGGTTCATGGCTTCATGAAAGGCGCCTTCGGCCACCGCGCCTTCACCAAAAAAACAGGCGGTCAGGGCACGGCGGCCGCTGAGCTGGTCGGCCAGCGCCAGCCCCACCGCCAGCGGCAGGCCACCACCGACAATGGCCTGGCCGCCATAAAAGCGGGCGGCCTGGTCAAACAGGTGCATGGAGCCGCCATGGCCGCGCGAGCAGCCCTCCTGCTTGCCGAACATCTCGGCCATGATGGCGTTCATGCCGACACCGCGTAACAGCGCGTGGCCGTGCTCGCGGTAGGTCGCCACCACGTTGTCGTGCGGCTGCAAGGCGCGCAGGGCGCCCGTGGCCACGGCCTCCTCGCCAATGTAGAGGTGCAGGAAGCCACGAATCTTTTGCTGTCCATAGAGCTCAACGGCCTTTTCTTCCATGCGGCGAATGCGCAGCATGTCGGCCAGCACGGAGAGCGCAAACGCCTTGTCCCAGGGCACCGGGCCGGTCGGCGGTGGGGGTACCTTGAAGTCGCTCACAGTCCTGCCTCCAGTGTCGAAGTGTCGCCCTCGGGCAGACCGAGCTCGCGCGCCTTCAGCAGGCGGCGCATGATCTTGCCGCTGCGGGTGCGCGGCAGCACCGCCAGAAAGGCAATTTCCTTGGGTGCTACGGCAGCGCCCAGACGCCTGCGCGCATGGGCCATGATGTCAAGACGCAAGGCGTCTGAAGGCTCCAGGCCCGTCTTGAGGGAGACAAAGGCCTTCACCACCTCGCCCAGCAGCGGGTCGGGCTTGCCGATGACGCCGGCCTCGGCCACGGCCGGGTGTTCCATCAGCACGCTTTCCACTTCAAACGGACCGATCAGGTGGCCCGCCGACTTGATGACGTCGTCGGCACGACCGACAAACCAGAAGTAGCCGTCTTCGTCCATCCGCGCCAGGTCGCCGCTCAGGTACAGCTCGCCGGCAAAGCACTTGGCATAGCGCGCCTCGTTGTTGAGGTAGCCACGAAACATCGACGGCCAGCCGCGCTGCAACGCCAGTTCGCCTTCGACATTGGGCGTCTCGATGACGCGCACGCGGGGCAGCTCGCCCTCGGCCTCCAGGTGTTCCACGATGCAGGCGTCAATGCCCGGCAGCGGGCGCCCCATGGAGCCCGGCTTGATGTCAAAGGCCGGCGTGTTGGCAATCATGATGCCGCCGGTTTCGGTCTGCCACCAATTGTCATGGATCGGCAGACCCAGCACCTCCTGGCCCCACCACACCGCCTCGGGGTTGAGCGGCTCACCCACACTCGCGACAAAACGCAAGCAGGGGAAACGCCGGCTCCGCGCCAATTCAGAGCCAGCCTTCATCAGCATGCGGATCGCTGTGGGCGCGGTGTACCAGACACTCACATGCTCCTGCGCCAGCAGCGTGTACCAGCGCTCGGCATCAAACTCCTCGCGATCCACCAGGGTGGTCACGCCCTGCAGCAGCGGCGCGATGATGCCGTAGCTGGTGCCGGTGACCCAGCCCGGGTCGGCGGTACACCAGTAGCGGTCCTGCGGATGCAGGTCGAGCGCATAACGTGCGGTGGCCTCGTGCGCCAGCACCGCGCCGTGCACATGCAGTGCGCCCTTGGGCGTGCCGGTGGTGCCGCTGGTGAAATGCAGCAGCGCGGGGTCATCCTCGGCGGTCTCCACGGTCGTGAAACTGTCGGACGCGGCGGCCATCAGGGTGGCCAGGTCCAGCGTGTCGGGTTCGTGGGTGACGCCGCCTTCCTCGGCCACCAACAGCACATGGCGCAGGCTGGGCAACTGGTCACGCAGCTGGCGCACCTTGCGTCGGTAGAGGGTGTCGGTGGTCAGCAGCACCAGGCCGGCACCCAACTGGATGCGGGTGGCAATGGGTTCCGGGCCAAAGGCCGAAAACAGCGGCGTGACCACGGTGCCGTTCTTGAGTGCGCCGAGCAACCCCACGTAGAGTTCAGGAATACGCCCGGCGAGTAAAAAAAGGCGGTCACCCAGGCCGACACCCAGTCTTTGCAAGACATTGGCAAAGCGGTTGGTTTGGCGCGCCAATTCGGCGTAAGTCAGCTCAATGGCCGGGGCATCTTTTGACACAAAGCGCAGCGCGGCATGGTAGCGCAGCACCCCGGCCGCATGTCGGTCCACGGCTTCAAAACCCATGTTGAGCCCGCCCCCGGGAAGTCCTTGCAGCGCCAGGCGCGCCTGATCCCACGAAAACCGGCTGCGTTCTTGCGCGTAGTCAGTCCAGTTGGGCAACAGGCCCCGCTTGACAGGCTCCTTGTGAATGACGGAGGGTCTGGTCATGGCTCAAACCACCATCAGAGGGCTTCAGTCGCCCGCGCACGGGTCTCTCTGTCCCGGGCGCTGGCGAGGTCGACCGTCAGGTCGGCGAGCTCACGGGTCAGCAGGGCCAGCACATCTTCAATCGTCACGATGCCGGCCAGATGGCCTGTGGTGTCGGTGATGACCAGTCGGCGCAAGCGGTATTTGCGCATCAGCTGCACCGCGTCCATGGCGTCCATTTCAGGGTCGGCGGTCACCAGGTCGACCGACATGATGTCGCCCGCCGTGAACACGGCGGGGTCGAGCCCTTCGGCCATGAGTTCAAGCACCAAGTCGCGGTCGGTGACAATGCCGACCGGCTTGTTTTTGTCGAGCGCATCCACCACCACCAAAGCGCCGATGTGGTGACGACGCATGAGCTGCGCCACCACCCGCGCCGAGGTCTCCGGCTCAACCACCGCGACCAGGGTGGTCGCAAATTCCTTGAGTTTTGTTGCCATGGTGACTCCTGTGGCGGAAAAATCCGCTTTAGGGCACCAGAATAGTCCGCTCAGCGCAG
>JBASJO010000081.1:0-2623 GCA_049655365.1 Rhodoferax sp.
CTGCAAAGTGCGGCCATTGCCAGCCTGGGCGGCCGTTTTGCGCTGGCGCAATGGGGCCAGCGGCCCACCTGCCATCCGCACCACACCGCCAGTGCGGTGGCGCTGGTGGGTGGGGGCTCGCCACCGCGCCCAGGCGAAATTTCGCTGGCGCACCACGGTGTGCTGTTCCTTGACGAATTTCCCGAGTTCTCCCGCGCCGCACTTGAGGCGCTACGTGAGCCGCTCGAGACTGGGCGCATCACCATCTCAAGGGCGGCGCGCCGTGCCGATTTTCCCGCGCAGTTCCAGTTGATTGCGGCCATGAACCCCTGCCCCTGCGGCTACCTGGGCTCGACGCAAAAGAGTTGCCGCTGCACACCCGACCAGGTGGCGCGCTACCAGGCCAAGCTGAGTGGCCCGTTGATTGACCGTATTGACCTGCATGTGGACGTGCCCGCAGTGGCCAGCACCGAACTGCTGCAGGGGCCCGCCGGTGAGTCCAGCGCTGACATCCGTGCCCGCTGTGGTGCGGCACGCGCGCGCTCGGTGGCACGACAGGGCGTGGCCAACCAGGCTTTGCAGGGGCAGGCGCTACAGCAGCATGTGCTGCTGGACGAGGCCGCCGCCAAATTTCTCAACGTGGCAGCCACGCGCCTGGGCTGGTCGGCGCGCAGCACGCACCGTGCGCTCAAGGTGGCGCGCACCATTGCCGACCTGGCCGGTGCCCACAGCACCCAGGTCACGCATGTGGCCGAAGCCATGCAGTACCGGCGGGCTTTGCGCGCTGCCTAGGCTGGGTAATCATGTCGTCGACGCGCTTTCATGCCAGCTTTGTGCTGCGCCTGTCGCTGGCGCAACTCATCAGCTGGGGCAGTGTTTTCTACCTGTTTTCCCTGCTCATCGAGCCACTGGAGCGTGATTTGGGCCTGAGCCGCGCCCAGGTCTCGCTGGCGTTCAGCCTGGGCTTGCTGGCCGAGGGGCTGATGGCCTACCCGGTGGGCCGCTGGATTGACCGCGGCCATGAGCGCGCCGTCATGACCGCCGGTTCCCTGCTGGCGGGTTTGGGCCTGGGGCTGCACAGCGTGGTGAGCAACCTGGCGGGTTTGTATGCGGTCTGGTTGCTGTTGGGGGCGGCCATGGCGGCGGTGTTGTACTCGCCCGCCTTTGCCCTGCTGACGCGGCGGTTTCCGCATGACTTTCGCCGCGCCATCATCACGCTGACTTTTTTGGGCGGCCTGGCCAGCACGGTATTCATTCCGCTGACCGCCTGGCTCATGCATCACCTGGGCTGGCGTGACGCCCTGTTGAGTTTGGCCTTGCTGCACTTGCTGGTGTGCGCGCCGCTGCATTGGTTTGGCCTGCGCGGGGCGCCGGTGCCGTTGCGGACGTTGGCGCATCCGGCCGCTGGGCCTGTGCCAGGCTTGCGGCCGCTGTTGCGCAGCGCGCCTTTTCTGTTGGTGGGTGTTTTCACGGTGGTGATGATGTCGGTCACCGTGGCCCTTCCGACCCACATGGTCAGTTTGTTGCGTGAAAACGGCCTGCCCGAGTTCTGGGTGATTGCGCTGCCCGCCGCTATTGGCGTGGCGCAGGTGCTGGGCCGTTTGCTGTTGTATTTCTTTGAGCACCATGCCGACCTGCACCGGGTCAACCGCTTGGTGCCGCTGCTGATTCCACTGGCCGTGCTGGTGCTGCTGCTGGCGCCCCTGCTGGCACCCTGGCAAGTGGCGGCAGTGAGCCTGTTTGTGCTGATCTACGGGCTCGGCAATGGCATGCTCACCATCGTCAAGGGCACGGTCATCGCCTATTACGTGAGCCGCGAGCATGTCGCCACGCTCAACGGTGCCCTGGGTGTGCCGCTGGCGCTGGCGCGGGCAGCGGCGCCTCTGCTGCTGGGTGTGATGTGGTCGCCCCAGGCCGGTTACCGCCACGGGCTGTGGCTGCTTCTGGGCCTGAGCGTGCTGGGCGCGGCCGCCCTGATGCTGGCGCAGCGCCTGAGTTTTCGACGGGCGGGCTTGATCGCTTGACAGGGGCCGGCGGGTTCCGGGCCTTTACAAATTGGGTGCCAGCAGGCGCTGCAGTTCGCGCTCGTTCATGCCGCGGCGCGTAGCCAGGTCCCGGAGCTGGTCGTCGCCAATCTTGCCGACACTGAAATACGTGCTGTCAGGGTGCGCCAGGTAGAAACCGCTGACGCTGGCCGCCGGATTCATGGCCAGGCTTTCCGTCAGGCCCATGCCGATGTCTTCGCATTGCAGCAAGGCAAACATGTCTTTCTTCACGCTGTGGTCGGGGCAGGCCGGGTAGCCGGGCGCCGGGCGGATGCCCTGGTACTTCTCGGCGATCAGGTCGGTGGCCGCCAGGGACTCATGCGCTGCATAGCCCCACAGGTCGGTGCGGACCTTTTTGTGCAGGCATTCGGCAAAGGCCTCGGCCAGGCGGTCGGCCAGCGACTTGAACAGGATGGCGCTGTAGTCGTCGTGGGCGGCCAGGAACTGGGCTTCCTTTTTTTCGCTGCCGATGCCTGCGGTGACGGCAAAGACGCCGACGTAGTCCTTGATGACGGCTCTTGGCGCGACAAAGTCGGCCAGGCAGCGGCTCGGGCGCATGACGCCGTCGATCTCTTCCTTGGCCGCTTGCTGGCGCAGGC
>JBASJO010000082.1:0-18490 GCA_049655365.1 Rhodoferax sp.
ACAAGGACGTGGACGGCGACGGCATTCCGTGGCGCACGCTGCCGGGCACCCACCCCAGCAAAGGCGCGTTTTTTACCCGTGGCACCTCGCGCAATCCGCAGGCCATGTATTCCGAGGCCGGCGCCGACTACATCTACAACATGGAGCGGCTCTTGCATAAATTCAAAACGGCAGAGTCCCTGGTGCCCCAGCCGGTGTTCCGCAAGGCTGCCAAGCCCACCCGGCTGGGCATCATCTACTATGGTTCCACGACCCCGGCCATGCGTGAGGCGCTCGATGTGCTGGAAGCCAATGGCGATCATGTCGATGCCATGCGTCTGTGCGCGTTTCCATTCCCGGATTCCGTGCGGGAATTCATCGCCGCGCACGACAAGGTGTTTGTCGCAGAACAGAACCGTGACGGCCAGATGCGCACCATGCTCATCAACGAGCTGGAGGTCAACCCGGCCAAACTGGTGCGCGTGCTGCATTACGACGGCACACCCATCACCGCGCGCTTCATCATCCGCAACATCCACGACAGCGTGCAGAAGGAGACAGCATGACTTTTATCGCCAAACCCAGGCTGCATCACCCCACTTTGCACACCAACAAGGTGGGCTACACCCGGCGCGACTACGAGGGCCGCATTTCCACCCTGTGCGCGGGCTGTGGCCATGACTCCATCTCGGCGGCCATCGTCCAGGCCTGCTGGGACCTCGACATCGAGCCGCACCGCGTGGCCAAGCTCTCGGGCATTGGCTGTAGCTCCAAAACCCCCGACTATTTTCTGGGCGCCTCGCACGGCTTCAATACGGTGCACGGGCGCATGCCCAGCGTGCTGACCGG
The DNA here is from genome assembly GCA_049655365.1 of Rhodoferax sp. Classification (GTDB taxonomy): domain Bacteria; phylum Pseudomonadota; class Gammaproteobacteria; order Burkholderiales; family Burkholderiaceae_C; genus Rhodoferax. The sequence goes on from JBASJO010000082.1 coordinate 829, forward strand.
CGCCAACATGGCCAACCGCGAGCTGCTGTACCTGGGCATTTCGGGCGACGGCGACTCGGCTTCGATCGGCCTGGGCCAGTTTGCCAACGCCATGCGACGCGGCGTGCGCATGGCCTACATTGTGGAAAACAACGGGGTCTATGGCTTGACCAAGGGCCAGTTCTCGGCCACCGCCGACCGCGGCTCCAAGAGTAAAAAGGGCGTGATCAACAGCGACAGCCCGGTGGACCTGGTGGGCATTGCGCTGCAACTGGGGGCCACTTTTGTGGCGCGCAGTTTCTCGGGTGACAAGGCGCAACTGGTGCCGCTCATCAAGGGCGCCATGGCGCACGGCGGCGCGGCGTTCATCGACGTCATCAGCCCCTGCGTGACCTTCAACAACCACGGCGGCAGCACCAAGAGCTACGACTATGTGCGCCAGCACAATGAAGCCGTGAGCCGCATCGACTTCATCACCCCGGGCCACGAGATCACCACCGACTACGCCCCGGGTGAGGTGGTGGAAGTGGAGCAGCACGACGGCTCGGTGCTGCGCCTGCGCAAGCTGCACACCGACTACGACCCCACCGACCGTTATGCCGCCATGAACTACATGCAGCAGCATCAGGCGCGCGGCGAGGTGGTGACCGGCTTGCTGTACGTGGACCCGCTGGCCACGGATTTGCACATGGCGATGAACACCTGCGCCGTGCCGCTCAACACCCTGGGCGCCAAGCAGCTGAACCCAGGCTCCCAGGCGCTGGAAAAAATCAACGCCGCCCTGCGTTGAACCCGACATTCCCAAGACACTGAAGGAGCCTGCCATGAGCGAACGCACTGTATTTCAATCGATGGCGCAGCGCCATGTGGTCAGCGTGGTGCCCACGGCCACGGTTTACGCGGCGGCCTGTGTCATGACACGGGCCAATTGCGGCAGTGTGCTGGTCATTGACGCCAGCAACACGCTGCTGGGCATCGTGACCGAGCGCGACCTGATGACCCGCCTGGTGGCCAAGTCGCTCGACCCCGCCGTCACCACGGTCACCGACATCATGACGCGCAGTCCGTTTTGCGTGACCCCCGAGACCAAGGTGGCCGACGCGGTGCTGATCATGATCGAGCGCGGCTTCAGGCACCTGCCCATCGTCACTGACGCCAACAAGATCCTGGGCGTGTTCTCGGTGCGCGACGCCCTGCCGCGCGAAGTCCAAACGGCGCAAAGCCTGGCCGAATTTCACGAACAGGTGAACGACGCGCTGGGTTGATGCTGTAAGGGTTCAAGCGGCGCTCTGCAGCCACTGGCTTGCCCAGGTCACGGCACGCTTCAGATGTGCAAGTGCCGCCGGGCTGGGTGGTTCACCCAACTCGAAGGCGTCGCCACGGATCGCCAGCAAAGTGCAGGGCGGTGGCGGTTCGCCCTGCATGTCCTGGTAGACCTGCAGCAAGGCCTGCGGTGACAGGGCATGGGTGGTAAAGCTGGCGTCTTGCGCCGGCTGTAATCGGGTGACCTCGAACGGTGCGGGGCAACTCAGGCTGGCGTCGATGAACAGCACGCGTTGTCGGCCCACCAAGTCCAGCGCGTGCTCAATCTGCAACTGGTAGTCTTCCAGAAACTCGACCTGGTCATGCAAGCTGCTTGGGAGTTGCTGGCGCAACGCCGCCAGGCACAGCGGCCCCAGCGCGTCATCACCCCGGCTCAGATTGCCCCAGGCCAGTACCAGCAGTGGGGCTGTCATGTGGTGCGTGTCAGCCCGCCCTGTGACGATTTCTGCATCTGATCCAGCAGCGTGCCGTCAGCACTCAGCAGCGTCACCTCCAGCGGCATTTGGCCCAGCGCGTGGGTGGCGCAGGACAGGCAGGGGTCATAGGCGCGAATGGCGACTTCGATGTGGTTGAGCAGGCCTTCGGTGAGTTCCTGGCCGTCCAGGTAATCGCGCGCCACCGCGCGCACCGATTCGTTCATGGCCTGGTTGTTGTGGGTGGTTGACACGATCAGGTTGCAGCGCGTCACCAGGTCGTCGTCGCCCACCTCGTAGTCGTGGATCAGGGTGCCGCGCGGGGCTTCGATCATGCCCACGCCATGGCGCTGGCGCACGCCGCTGGTGACCAGGTCACCCGACAGCAGTGCCGGATCCGCCAGCAATTCGGCAATCACTTCGACTGCGTGCAGCATCTCGATCATGCGCGCCCAGTGGTAGGCCAGCGTGGCGTGCACCGGCTCGCCCTGGCCCCAGGCGACAAAGGCCAGGCGCTCTTCTTCAGCGCGCGCGCTGGGAATGAAGTCGCAGTTTTGCACCCGCGCCAGCGGCCCCACGCGGTACCAGCCCAGTTGCGCACCCAGGCTGCGCAGGTAGGGGAACTTCATGTAACTCCAGGGCCGCACTTCTTCTTCGATCAGTTCCAGGTAACGCTGGTCGTCCACCTGGTCAAACAGAATATGGCCGTCCTCATTGCGCACGCGCAGCACACCGTCGTACAAATCCATCGCGCCGTCAGCGCGCACCAGCGACATCACTTTGGATTTGAAGCTGCCAAAGTTGTTGTACAGCGCCGGATTTTGCGCATGCAGCTGTTTGGCGATGTTCACCGCATCCTGCGCCCAGGCCAGCATTTGCGGCAGCTCGCGCTGCAGGCTGTTGCGCTCTTCCCGTGTCACCAGTTTGTTGATGCCGCCTGGCACCGCGCCGGTGCCGTGAATGCGCTTGCCCGAGGTAATGCGGATGATTTCCTGGCCGAACTTGCGCAGCAAGATGCCTTTTTTGGCGATCTCGGGGTGGGCTTGCGCCACCCCCACAATGTTGCGTTTGGCCACTTCGGAGTCGAAGCCGAACAGCAGGTCGGGCGACGACAAGTGGAAAAAGTGCAGTGCATGCGATTGCAGCATTTGTCCGTAATGCATCAGCCGGCGCACCGCGTTGGCGCTGGCGCTGACCGGGGTGGCACCCAGCACGCGGTCAAAGGCCTTGGCTGCTGCCAGGTGGTGCGATACCGGGCAGATGCCGCACAGGCGCTGCACCATCACCGGCACTTCCCAGTAGGGGCGGCCCTCGATGAATTTCTCGAAGCCCCGGAACTCGACAATGTGCAGGCGCACCTGTTCGATGTGGTTGTTGGCGTCGAGCAGCAGCGTGACCTTGCCATGGCCCTCGACGCGTGACACCGGATCAATCGCCACCCGACGCAGGCGCTCGGGGTGGGCGGCGGTTTCAAGTGCAAAGGTCATGGGGGTGTCTTTCAGTCATAGTGAATCAACCCAGGCCCCAACTCCGGCGTGCGCCCGGCCAGCAGGTCGGTCAGAAACGACCAGATGGCGTCGGCGCTGGGCGGGCAGCCGGGTAAAAAATAGTCCACATGCACCACCTCGTGGATTGGGTGCACATGGTTCAGCGGCAGCGGCAGCTCGGGGTCGTTGGGTACCTGGCAGCCGGAAACCGTGCCGCTGTGGCTGCAATACACGTCGACCATCATCTGGCCCACATCGCGCTGGTTGCGTTGCGCCGGCAGGCCGCCGTTGATGGCGCAGGCACCCACCGCCACCAGCGTCTTGCAGTGCGCCCGAAACTCGCGCAGCACCTGCACGTTCTCGGCGTTGCACAGGCCGCCCTCGATCAGGCCGATGTCGCAGCGGCCAATGGTTTTGATGTCGGTCAGCGGCGAGCGGTCAAACTCCACGTGTTCCAGCAGTTCCAGCAGGCGTTCGTCGATGTCGAGGATCGACATGTGGCAACCAAAGCAGCCCGCCAGTGACACCGTGGCCACCTTGAGCTTGCGCGGCGCGTGCGGGGGCGCATTGACAGGCTGGGTCATGGCTCGTCCTCCTGCGACACCGGGTGGCTGTCAAATCGGCGCTGGCCAATGGGGATGACAAAGCCGCGCCGCTTGGGCAGGATGGCCCCGACCGGGCAGATGTTGGCGGCGCGGTCGGTGGCGCTGATGGTGCTGTCGGCCAGCTGGCCGCTGTCGCTGTTGACCAGCAAATGGCTGGCCACGCCGCGCCCGCCCATGGCGAACACATGTTGGCCTTCTTGCGCACTGGCGCGCACACACAAGCCGCACAAAATGCAACGGTTCAAGTCCAGCAGCAGGTCGGGGTGGCTGGCATCGACGCGCCGGTTCGGGTAGAACTCTTCAAAATGCGGGCCGTCCATGCCCATCTGGTAGGCCGTGGCCTGCAACAGGCAGTTGCCGCTTTTTTCGCAGGAGGGGCAAAAGTGGTTGCCCTCGACAAACAGCATTTGCAGCAGCGTTTTGCGCTGGGCGTTGAGCTCGGGTGTGTCGCTCTCGACCTCCTGACCGCTGCTGGCTGCAATCGTGCAGGCGGCGCCACTGCGGCCGTTGACCTTGACGGTGCACAGCCGGCAGGAGCCATGGGCGGCAAAGTCGGGGTGCCAGCACAGGTGCGGGATGTAGTGCCCGGCGCGGCGGGCGGCCTGCAGCAGGGTGTCGCCCGGGCCGAATTCGACCTCCTGGCCATCGAGCGAAAACGTGCCCGGACTCAGGGCGTCGATGCGGTGCTCGGTGCTCATTCGAAATTCTCCAGGTGCGCGCCGCTGTCGTTGCGCCCGGTGGCGCGCCGTGCTTGCGACAGTTCAGCGTCCATGTCAAAACCGGCGACAAAGTGCAGTGACTTCAAATGCTGCTCGTAGGCCGGGCGAAACTTGGCGATGGTGTCGTGCAGCGGGTTGCAGGCGGCGGCGCCCAGGCCGCAGTGGGTGGCGCCATGCATCAGTTTGTCGAGCTCGTACAGCACCTGGATGTCGGCGCTGGAGCCGTAACCGCGCTTGAGCTTGTCCATTTGGCGCACCACCAGTTCGGTGCCGACGCGACAGGGTGTGCAAAAGCCGCAGCTTTCGTGGGCAAAGAAGTGGGCAAAGTTGCGTGCCACCTCGAACAGGTCACGGCGGCGGTCGAACACCATGAAGGCGCCCGCCGTGGGCACATCCTCAAAACCGATGCGGCGGCCAAATTCCAGCGCTGACAGGCACACGCCCGAGGGACCACCGACTTGCACCGCCTGGGTGTCGCGCGCGCCGCAGTCTTCCAGGATACGCCCGATGCGGGTGCCGAAGGGGTACTCGTAAATGCCCGGGCGTTCGCAGTCGCCGGAAACCGAATGGATCTTGGTGCCGGTCGATTGCGCCGTGCCGATGCGCGCCCACCAGGCACCGCCATGCACCGCGATGTGGGTCACGGCGCAGAAGGTTTCCACGTTGTTGACGGTGGTGGGCTGGCCCAGGTAACCGTGCTCCACCGGGAAAGGCGGGCGGATGCGGGGCACGCCGCGCTTGCCTTCGAGCGATTCGATCAGTGCCGACTCCTCGCCGCAGACATAAGCCCCGGCGCCCACATGGATGCCGATGTCGAAGTCAAAGCCGGCCTTGCCCTGGATGGCCTGGCCCAGCAGGCCCTGTTCACGCCGGCGTTGCAACACCGCCTGCAAGTGCTCCAGCAGGTAACGGTACTCGCCGCGCAGGTAGACCAGGCCCTGGCTGGCGCCCACCGTCCAGGCCGCGATCGTCATGCCCTCGAACAGGGTGTCGGCGTAGCTGGTCAGGAGCACCCGGTCCTTGAAGGTGCCGGGCTCGCCCTCGTCGGCGTTGCAGACCACGTAATGTGTTTGCCCCACGGCGTTGCGGCACAGTTGCCACTTGGTGCCGGTGGCATAACCGGCGCCGCCGCGGCCGCGTAATTTGGAGCGTTTGAGGTCGTCCAGCATGGCCTGGGGCTCGCGCGCCAGCGCAGCAGCAATGCCGGCACCGGGGTCGGGTTGCGGACCGAGCTTGACATCGGCCAGGCGAATCTGGTCGTCCACCTGCGACCATGGCGCTGGCCACTGCGCAAGGGGCACCTGCTGTTCAATCAGTTCGGCCATCTGCACAATGCGTTCTGGCGTGAGCCGGGTGATGACCTGATGGTGGTTGATGAGCGCCGCCGGCCCCTGGTCGCACAGGCCGGTGCACGAGCTGGTGGCGATGCTGACGCGGCCATCGGCGCGCATCTGGTCGGGTGCGACTTTCAGCAAGCCACACAATTGCCGCAACAGGGCCTCGCTGCCCAGCAGGCGGTCGGTGATGTTGTCGCTGAACAGCACGCGGTAGCTGCCCACCGGCCGGGTATGGAAAAAGCGGTAAAAATCGGCCACGCCCTGCACATGGGTCAGGGTCAGGTTCAAGGACTTGGCCAGGTAAAGCAAGGCCGGTCGTGGCAACCAGCCGGCAAAGGCCTGAAACTCGCGCAGGATTTGCACCAGGGCATGAGGTGCGCTGCCATACCGCCGCAGCAGGGACTGAAGTTCAGCCGCCGACTGCGCGGACAGGGTTGAATTTGCGTTCATGGTTAGCAATATAGCGCACAAATTTACAATAGGGCTTGCGCAAAATCGCCCCAGCTTTGCTCTTCCGTCTGGCCGGGACAATTGCATCTAATCAGTTGGGGTCAGAGCACGTCGCTTCGCGAGTGGTCTGACCCGCAAAACATCAACATAGAAAAACTGGAATCAACATGATGGACCGATTTTTAAGCACCGTGGATGACGCCTTGCGCACGGTGTTCGCGCAGCATCGTGGTACCGCGGCCTGCCCGACGGTGCCGGGCGACGTTACCGAGCTTTCGGAACTTGACAAAAAAGAGGCGGGGGCGCTGATGCGCGTCAACCATGTGGGCGAAGTCTGTGCCCAGGCACTCTACACCGCGCAGGCGTTTGCCACCAAAAATGAAGCCTTGCGCGCCCACTTTCAGAAGGCCAGTGCCGAGGAAACCAACCATCTGGCCTGGACCGAACAACGCCTGAAAGAGCTGGGCGACCGCCCCTCATGGCTCAACCCGCTGTGGTATGCCGGCGCCTTTGGCATTGGGCTGCTGGCCGGCAAGCTGGGCGACAAGGTGAGTCTGGGCTTTGTGGTGGAGACCGAAAACCAGGTGGAGGCCCATCTGGACAGCCACCTGAGCCGCCTGCCCGCCGGCGACCACGCCTCACGCGCCATCGTGGCGCAAATGAAAGACGACGAAGCGCGCCACGCGCTCGACGCCAAAGAGCTGGGTGCCATGGACCTGCCGCCGCCGGTCAAGGGCCTGATGGCCGCAGCCGCCAAAGTCATGACCACCGTGGCGCACCGCATCTGATTTCGTCCCCAATTCAATCCGATATGTCGTTGCGCCACCTTGACGTGCCAGAGCACTGTCTGCGGTGGCGTGCCTGATCTCGTATCGAATTGGAAACGAAAGAACTCATGCCTCCAGCACCTCAAAGCTGGTGGTAATTTCTGCGGTTTTTCCCAGCATGACGCTGGCCGAGCAGTATTTCTCGTGGCTCATGGCAATGGCGCGCTCAATCGCGGCGGCGGGCACGCCTTTGCCGGTCACGGTGAAGTGCATGTTGATTTTGGTGAACACCTTGGGGTCGACCTCGGCGCGCTCAGCTTCGAGCTTCACGCTGCAGCCGCGCACGTCGTGACGGCCGCGTTTCAGGATCAGCACCACGTCATAGGCGGTGCAGCCGCCGGCACCGGCCAGCAGCGTTTCCATCGGGCGCGGTGCCAGGTTCTGGCCACCGTTTTCGGGCTTGGCGGCGTCGGGCGCGCCGTCCATCACCAGCATGTGGCCGCTGCCGGTTTCGGCTACAAAACCCATGCCCGAGCGCGTACCCAAGGCGCCGGTCCAACTCACTGTGCATTCCATGTTCAGGTTTCCTTCAAGATTCAAGAGCCGCGATTGTCGCTTTTTGTCTGTTTGCGCGGGGCGCTTATCATCAGGACCCTATGAAAACACCCGCTTTGACCCCTGCCGACTACCTCAAAAAGATCCTGACGGCCCGCGTCTACGACGTGGCGGTGGAAACATCTCTGGAAATTGCGCAGGACCTCAGCGCGCGTCTGCACAACACCGTGCTGCTCAAGCGCGAAGACCAGCAACCGGTGCACAGCTTCAAGCTGCGTGGTGCCTACAACAAGATGGCGCACCTGAGCCCGGCGCACCTGAAAAAGGGCGTGATTTGCGCCTCGGCCGGCAACCATGCGCAGGGCGTGGCCTTGAGCGCCCAGCGGCTCGGCTGCCGCGCGGTCATCGTCATGCCGACTACCACGCCACAGGTCAAGGTCGATGCGGTGCGCGGTTTCGGTGGCGAGGTGGTGCTGTTTGGCGACAGCTATTCAGACGCCCACGGCCACGCGGTGGAGCTGGAAAAAAAGGAAGGCCTGACCTTTGTTCATCCTTTCGATGACCCCGATGTGATCGCCGGGCAGGGCACCATTGCCATGGAATTGCTGCGCCAGCACCAGGGGCGGCTCGATGCCGTGTTTGTCGCCATTGGCGGTGGCGGCCTGATTGCGGGCGTGGCCAATTACATCAAGGCGCTGCGTCCCGAGATCAAGGTGATTGGCGTGCAGATGAACGACTCCGACGCCATGACCCAGTCGGTGGCCGCCAAACAGCGTGTCACCCTGGCCGACGTCGGCCTGTTCTCGGACGGCACGGCGGTGAAACTGGTGGGTGAAGAGACCTTCAGGGTGGCCAGTGAACTGGTCGACGACTACATGCTGGTCGACACCGACGCGGTGTGCGCGGCCATCAAGGACGTGTTCGTCGATACCCGCAGCATCGTGGAACCCGCGGGCGCCCTGGCGGTGGCGGCCATCAAGCAATATGTGGCCACGCACAAGAAGAAGGGCGAGACCTACGCCGCCATTTTGTGCGGTGCCAACATGAACTTCGACCGACTGCGCTTTGTCGCCGAGCGCGCCGAAGTGGGCGAGGAGCGAGAAGCCTTGTTTGCCGTAACCATTCCGGAAGAGCGTGGCAGCTTCCGGCGCTTTTGCGAACTGATTGGTGACCTGCCCAGTTTTGGCGGCCCCAAGGCCCTGCGCAATGTGACCGAATTCAATTACCGCATCAGCGACGCTAAAAAAGCCCATGTCTTTGTCGGTCTGACCACCGCGGCCAAAGGCGAGTCCGGCAAGATTGCCGCGCATCTGAGCCGGCACCGCTTTGAGGCGCTGGACCTGACCCACGACGAGTTGGCCAAGGAACACGTGCGGCACATGGTGGGTGGCCATTCCCAGCTGGCCGATGATGAACGCCTGCTGCGCTTTGTCTTTCCCGAGCGCCCGGGTGCATTGCTCAAGTTTTTGAGCCTGCTGCGCCCCAACTGGAACATCAGTCTGTTCCACTACCGCAACCAGGGCGCCGACTATGGCCGCATTTTGGTGGGCATCCAGGTGCCGGCAAGTGATTCGCAGGCCTTCGACGAATTTCTGACCACGCTGGGCTACCCTTATGTGGAAGAAACCGCGAACCCGGTGTTCCGGATGTTTCTGCAGCAATGAAAAGACCTTGCGGGTCAAACCACTCGCGTAGCGACGTGCTCTGACCCCAACTGATGAGGACTGATATGGCCATGACACTCGACGGCAAGCTGGTGGTGGCGATTTCCAGCCGTGCCCTGTTTGACTTCGAGGAAGAAAACGAGGTCTTTGAGCAGGGTGATGACCGCGCCTACATGGCGCTGCAACTGCAGCGCCTGGACATTCCCGCCAAGCCCGGCGTGGCGTTTTCGTTGGTGCAAAAGTTGTTGGCGTTCAACGGGGTGCGGGCTGAGGCTTTGGACGCTGTAAAAATCCCGCTCCACCCTGTTGAGGTCGTCGTGCTGTCGCGCAACGACCCGGTTTCGGGCATGCGGGTGTTTCGCTCGGCGCAGCACTACGGGCTGGCCATCGAGCGCGGCAGCTTCACCCGCGGCCAGCCGCCCTGGCGCTACCTCAAGCCGCTGCACGCCAACCTGTTTCTAAGCACGCATCTGAGCGATGTGCGCGCCGCGCTCGATGCCGGTGTGCCGGCTGCCCAGGTCTACCCGCGCTCGGTTCACGCCAGCGACGCGCACCCGGCGGAAGTGCGCATTGCCTTTGACGGCGACGCCGTGCTGTTCAGCGACGAAGCCGAACAGGTGTACCAAAGCCAGGGCTTGCACGCCTTTCACCAGCATGAGATGGAAAAGGTCGCGCTGCCCCTGCCCGACGGCCCGTTCAAGCCCCTGCTGTTTGCCTTGCAGCGGCTGCAGCAGGCCGGCACGCCGGCCATGCGCATTCGCACCGCGCTGGTCACCGCGCGCAGTGCGCCAGCGCATGAGCGCGCCATTCGCACGCTGATGAACTGGAACATCGAGGTCGATGAAGCCATGTTCTTGGGCGGCTTGGACAAGGGCGAATTCCTGCGTGAATTCGAGCCCGATTTTTTCTTTGACGACCAGACCGGCCACATCGAATCGGCCGCCCGGCATGTGCCCTCGGGCCATGTGGCCAGCGGTGTGCGCAACCACCTCATCTGACCCGCAATGTTCAAGTGTTGCTGACGGTCTGCTGGTCGCGGCTGGCGGCGCCGCTGCGCACCAGTTCATCCAGCAAGGCCAGTACCCAGTCCTGAAATGGCTGTCCGGCCGCTGCGCCAGACTGGTAAATCTGCCCGAGCAGCGGCGTCGCCCGGGCCCATTGCAGCAAGTCCGCCAGCGGCAGGCTTCGGGCATCGAGCAATTTGAATTTCAGCAGCACCTTGGCCGCATAACGGATGTGTTTTTCGGGCGCTTGGACAAAGCTGTCAAGACGTCGGTGCGCCCGTGCCAGGGCGTCGGTCACGTCTGCAAAAGGTGCGCCATGGCCGGGGATGACGATAGCCGGGGCCAGCGCCGCGATGACATCCAGGGTTTGTGCCACCTCGTCAAAGGCGTCGGCGCCGTCAAGCTCCGGAAATACCACGCCAAAGCCGTTTTCCCAGAGGGCATCCGCAGAGATCAGCAGGCGATGTTCGGGCTGAAACAGGATCACCGAATGCGGGTCGTGCCCCGGCGCGGCGTGCACTTGCCAGGTCTGGTCTCCCAACACCAACTCGGTATCGGGCTGCAGCGTGGCACTGAAACCAAAGGGTGGGCAGAGTTGGCCGGTGGGTTGGTAGGACAGGGCGACCGGATCCCAGGGCATCACAAAGCGCGCGTGGCCGGGCGGGATCAGGGTTTTCAGCTGCGAATAATGGGCTTGCAGCAGGGCGTTGCCACCGCAGTGGTCGCTGTGCAAGTGGGTGTTGAGCAGCAGGTCCAGCGGCTGGCCTTGCAGGGCCGAGCTCACCAGCGCCAGGGTTTGGGCGGCGTGGCTGGCATAGCCGCTGTCGACCAACGCGCAGTGGTTTGTGCCGCGAATCAGGATGTTGTTGGAGGACAGCCAGCCGCGCTCGAACAGGGTGATGCCTTGGGGGAGTTGCACAAAGAACCTTTAAAACAGAAGAGATGATGGAAGTCAGCGGCGCTTGCGCTGCGGTGGCTGGCTTCAGGTCCTGTCCGTCGCGGCGGCGGCCAGGGTTCGGCTTAATTCAGCCGAGCAAGTGGCAGCAGGGGCGTCAAACAGGCGGTCCAGCCAGGCCGATTCTCGCGCTTTGACGGTGTCCAGGAAACTGCTGACCGTGCCCTGGTTGCGGGCCAGATCGGCAAAGTGCTTGAAGCCGGACTCCAGGAAATGTTGCAGCGAGCCCAGACCGGCCAGTTGTGCCGGTTTGCGCATCATTTTCAGCATGAAATACAGGCCCGGTTTACGCGTCAACTGCCCCAGTTCCAGTCCAATGTCCAGCACGGTCTGGAGTTGCCACAGCCGGTCCTGGCGGCGACCCACATTGCGCCAGGCCAGCACATAAGTTTGTGCCTCGGAGTGGCCCGCTTGCGGTTGCCAGTTCAGGGCCATGGCCAGGTCAAGCTCTTCGGTCAGGTGGTGCAACTCGGCCAAGGCCACGGCGGTGGCGACCACCTGCTGGGGAAAAGTGCGTTCCAGGGCGCCGGCAATGCGGGCAAACTGTGCGTCGCGCTCGGCGAAGTCCTTGGCACTGTAAAGCTCTTCCAGGAAAAAATTGGCACAAGCCGCATAGCTGGCCGAGTGCAACAGGTCCTGGTAAGTACCGGAAAAACGCTGCGCCTGCACATGTTTGATGGTGTGAAGCGCCAGCGCCAAATCAGGTTGATCGGCAACCTTCTGGCGCAGTGCGACCACCCGGGAGATAGACTCCCGTATCTGGGTTGAAGCTTGCATCGTGCCTCAAGTTTATCCAGACCCACTGCGGTAAAACCAACAACCTCATGGGAGTTATTGGCTCTAGAGATCAATACCTAGGGAAAACCCTTATATTAGAAGCTCATGACTGACATTTTTTCTGATCCTCTGGTTTCTGCTGATGTTGCTGCCGCTGCGCCGCGAGCGACCGTGCGCGCCCGCGTCGCCAGAAAACCCGATGTCATGGTGCCGATTCGTTCGCTGGGTGAAAACCACCGCGCCCGCATCGCCATTCACCTCAAGAGGCTCGACGCTCATGATCGTTATTTCCGTTTTGGCTTTGCCGCCAACGACGAGCAGATTGACCGTTATGTCAATGGTCTGAATTTCGAGCGCGATGAAATTTTTGGCATTTACAACCGCAATCTGGTGCTGATTGCGGTGGCGCATTTGGCCTATGCCCCGGAGACGGGTGCCCGCCCGAGTGCCGAGTTCGGCGTGTCGGTGTTGGCACAGGCGCGTGGCCGACACTACGGGAGCCGGCTGTTCGAACGCGCCATGATGCACGCCCGCAACGTGGGCGTGAGCAGGCTGTATGTGCATGTGCTGAGCGAAAACACCGCCATGCTCCGGATTGCCCGTCACGCCGGTGCCACCTTTGTCATTGACGGGTCCGAAACCGAAGGCCACCTGACCTTGCCGCCCGCCACCTTCAACAGCCAGGTCACCGAAATGGTCGAGGAGCACATGGCACAGGCCAACTACCGCGTCAAGGTGCAGGCCAAACAATTTCGCCACACCTTGTCGAGTTTGCAAAGCGCCTGGCTGGGCACGACAGGGGCTGAAAAACGCGACTGATGCCCCGGTCGGGCTAACGCTTTGACAGGGCAATTGTGTTATCCGCTATCCTTATGGCTTGTTCAACAACCGCATGTCCTGCCTGACTGGCTGTGTCCGACCCCTACCCCACGCGTCCCGACCGGGAAGATAAACGAACTTTTTTGCAAAAAATTGCCGAGTTCATCCACCCCGGTCCTGATTCGACCGATGAATTGATTGAAACACTGGCCGAAGCCGAGCACAACCAGCTGATTGGCTCCGATTCGCGCAAGATGCTCGAAGGCGTGATCCGCATGGCCGACATGAGCGCCGGCGACGTCATGGTGCCCACCACCCGCATGGAACTGGTCAACATCGACGACCCCTACGACACCATGATGCACGGGGTGATCGACACCGCGCACTCGCGTTTCCCGGTGTTCGAGGGCGAGCGCGAAAACATCATCGGCATCCTGATGGCCAAGGACCTGCTCAAGTTGCAGCGAGCACCCGAGCTCAATATCCGCGCCTTGTTGCGCCCGGCGGTGTTTGTGCCCGAAAGCAAGGGCCTGAACGATTTGCTGCGCGACTTTCAAAGCAACCATAATCATCTGGCGGTCGTCATTGACGAGTTTGGCCGCGTTGCTGGCTTGGTCACCATCGAGGATGTTTTGGAAGAAATTGTCGGTGAGATCGAGGACGAATTCGACATCGCCGACGATGAAGGCGACATTTTCGGTCTGGCCGACCGCAGTTACCGGGTCAGTGGTGACACCACCATCGAGCGGGTCGAAACCGCGTTTGGTGTCAAGCTCACCAGTGACGACTCGGAAGAAGACTTTGACACCATTGGTGGCCTGATCGCCCATGAGATGGGTCACGTGCCCAGGCGCGGCGAGCACCATGTGCGTGCCGGCCTGGACTTTGTGGTGATGCACACCAAGGGTGGTGCGGTGAAATGGTTCAAGGTGTCCCCGGTGCCGGATGGCGCTGAGTAATCGGCCTGTCGCCGGTTTGGGCCTGAGCCTGGCCCTGTTGCTTGCGGGCGCGTTGCAGGCGGCCAGCCTGGCCTGGCCTGTGGACCTGCCGCCAAGTCTGGCCTGGCTCGGCCTGGCGCAGGGCCAAGTCTTGTGGTTGCTGCAATCGCTGGCGCTGGCCAGCCTGGTGGTTTTGCTGCGCACCAGTGCCAGCTGGCGAGTGGCAGCCTGGCGCGGCTGGTTGTTTGTCACGGCCTGGCTGGCGGGCACCTTTGGCTGGCTTTTTACCTCGATGCACACCTTCGGCGGGCTGGCTGCCCCTTTGGCCGTGTTGGCCGTGATCACGCTGGCCGGTTTGCTGGCGCTGTATTACGCGACAGCGGCCGGTGTTTTCAGGTGGCTGGCGCCCAATCACCCGGTATGGGCCGCCTTGGTGTTTGCCGCCTTGTGGCTGCTGGCCGAACTGGCCCGGGGCGTGCTGTGGACGGGCTTTGGCTGGGGTGCCATTGGCTATGCGCATCTGTCGGGTCCGCTGGCCGGGCTGCTGCCCTGGGTGGGCCTGTATGGCGTCAGTTTTGTCGCCGCCCTGCTGGCGGCTGGTCTGGCCTTGGGCTGGCTGGCTGTCCTGGGTGCGCGCTGGGGCGAGGCCTGGCGACCTGTGCTGCTGCTGTTGGCGCTGCTGTTCGTGCCACCGTGGCTGCCTGAGTCGCAGGGGGGCTCGGCCGGCACGCTGGATGTGACGCTGCTGCAAGGCAATATTCCCCAGAATGAAAAATTCGATTCGGCCACCGGCGTGCTCAGGGCCCTGACGTGGTACGGCGAGCAGCTCCAACAGAACAGAAGCCCGCTCATCATCACGCCCGAGACGGCGCTGCCGCTGCTGCCCGAGCAACTGCCCGACGGTTATTGGCAAGCCTTGCAGCAGCGCTTTGCCGTGGGCGATCAGGCCGCGCTGGTGGGCGTTCCGCTGGGCAGTTTCAGCGCGGGCTACACCAATTCGGTGGTCGGGTTCAAGCCCGGGCAGGCAGCGCACTGGCAGTATGACAAGCACCATCTGGTGCCCTTTGGCGAGTTCATTCCGCCGTTTTTTCGCTGGTTCACCGATTTGATGGCCATCCCGTTGGGGGACTTCAACCGGGGCGCCCTGCCACAGCCGACTTTTGATTGGCAGGGGCAGCGTTTGGCGGTCACCATTTGTTATGAGAACCTGTACAGCGAAGAGCTGGCCCAGCAATTTCTTGACGAAGCCAGGGCGCCCACGGTGCTGGTCAATGTCAGCAACCTGGCTTGGTTCGGCGACAGCCTGGCGATGGACCAGCACCTGCAAATTGCCCGGCTGCGCGCGCTGGAGTTTGACCGACCTTTCTTGCTGGCCACCAACACCGGGCGCACGGCCATCGTCGACCACCGCGCCCGCGTGACCCATGCGGCCACGCCCCATACGGCCACGGCGCTGCACGGCACGGTGCAAGGGCGCACCGGCGTGACACCCTACGCCGGGTGGTTGGCGCGCTGGGGCCTGTGGCCCCTGTTGCTGCTGGCTCTGGGCCTGCTGCTGCTGGCCTGGTGGACGCGCCCGAATCAAGCGGAGCGCAATCCGGGTGCCTTTTGACCCGCCCGCAAGCCCGTAAAATCGCCGCTTCAGACGCAGGTGCTTGCGTCAAACCTATTTACTCTTGGGCGGCGTTGTGCGCTGCCTCCACCGCTTATGTTGACCTTCCAGCAAATCATTTTGAAACTGCAGTCGTATTGGGATGCCCAGGGCTGCGCGTTGTTGCAGCCCTACGACATGGAAGTCGGCGCCGGTACCTCGCACACCGCCACCTTCCTGCGCGCGCTTGGGCCCGAGCCCTGGAAAGCCGCCTATGTGCAGCCGAGCCGCCGCCCCAAGGATGGCCGTTACGGTGAAAACCCGAACCGCCTGCAGCATTACTACCAGTACCAGGTGGTGCTCAAGCCCGCGCCCAGCAATATTCTGGAGTTGTATCTGGGCAGCCTGGAGGCGCTGGGTTTCGATCTGAAAAAGAACGACATCCGCTTTGTTGAAGACGACTGGGAAAACCCGACGCTGGGCGCCTGGGGGTTGGGTTGGGAAGTGTGGCTCAACGGCATGGAAGTGACGCAGTTCACCTACTTCCAGCAGGTTGGTGGCATTGACTGCCGCCCCATCACCGGCGAGATCACCTACGGCCTGGAACGCCTGGCCATGTACCTGCAAGGCGTGGACAACGTGTACAACCTGATCTGGACCACCGCCGCCGACGGTACCCAACTCACCTACGGCGACGTCTACAAGCAAAACGAGGTCGAGCAGTCGACCTACAACTTCGAGCACAGCGATGCCGACTTCCTGTTTGCCGCCTTCACGGCGCATGAAAAGCAGGCCAAGCACCTGATGGCTGTGCAACTGGCGCTGCCCGCCTACGAGCAGGTGCTCAAATGCGCGCACAGTTTCAACCTGCTGGACGCCCGTGGCGCCATTTCCGTGACTGAGCGCGCCGCCTACATTGGCCGTATCCGCACGCTGGCGCGCGGCGTGGCGCAAAGCTACTTTGACAGCCGCGAGCGCCTGGGTTTTCCGATGGCACCGCGTGCCTGGGTTGCTGAAATGACCAAGAAAGCCGCATGACATGAGCCACCAAAATCTTCTCGTTGAACTGTTTGTCGAAGAGCTGCCACCCAAGGCGCTGAAAAAACTCGGTGAGGTGTTTGCCAGCCAGTTGTGCGCGCAGTTGCGCCAGCTGGGTCTGGCCTCCAGCGACTCGGTGAGCACGCCGTTTGCGTCACCGCGCCGGTTGGCCGCGCACATCACGCATGTGGCGGCCAAGGCGGCCGACACCGCGGTGCAGCAAAAGCTGATGCCGGTGAGCGTCGGCCTCGATGCCGACGGCCTGGCGACCCCGGCGTTGCTGAAAAAACTGCAGGCGCTGGGCGCTGACGTGTCCGATCCGGTGTTTGCCGTGGCGGCGCTGCGCAAGGCGCTGGATGGCCCTTCGACGGGGCTCAGGACAGGCAAGGCCGAAGCGCTGTTTTACGACAGCCAGGTGACCGGTGCCACATTGGATGTGGGCTTGCAGCACGCCTTGCTGGCGGCGCTGGCCCAGCTGCCAATTCCCAAAATGATGAGCTACCAGCTGGAGACCGACTGCGAACTGCCGGGCTGGAGCAGCGTGAACTTTGTGCGCCCGGCGCATGGCCTGGTGGCCTTGCATGGCAGCACCGTGGTGCCGGTCAAGGTGCTGGGTTTGAGCTCGGGCAAGTTGACGCAAGGTCACCGTTTTGAGGCGCACAAGTCGCCGGTGCAGGTGGACCATGCGGATGACTACGCCGCCACCTTGCTGCGTGACGGTGCCGTGATCGCCAGCTTTGGTGACCGGCGCTTTGCCATCGTGCAGCAACTGGCCCAAGCCGCCGAGCGCCTGGGGCCGGGCTTTGAGGTGCTGATGGACGACGCCTTGCTCGACGAGGTCACCGCCCTGGTGGAGCGCCCCAATGTGCTGACCTGCCAGTTCGAGGCGCAGTTTCTGGCGGTGCCGCAAGAGTGTCTGATCCTGACCATGAAGGCCAACCAGAAGTACTTTCCGCTGGTCGACACCCAGGGCAAGCTGACCAACCAGTTCCTGGTGGTCAGCAACATCAGCCCCCTGGACGCCAGCGCGGTGATTGGCGGCAACGAGCGCGTGGTGCGCCCGCGCCTGAGCGATGCCAAGTTCTTCTATGACCAGGACCGCAAGAAAACGCTGGAAGCCCGCGTGGCGGGTCTCGACAAGGTGGTCTACCACAACAAACTGGGCACGCAGGGCGAGCGCATGGCGCGCGTGTGCGCCATTGCCCGTGTGCTGGCGTTGCAGCTGGGCGGTGAGGCGCTGG
>JBASJO010000083.1:0-2101 GCA_049655365.1 Rhodoferax sp.
CCAAAGCTCCAGCCCCAGCCACTGACCTTGCCCAGCGCCTCAGCACGCGCCAGCTCGGGCAGAAACGCCGCCGTCATCGACTCGCCCCAGGCGTAAAAGGTGTTGGACAGCACGATCAGCACCACCGCCAGCGCCACGTTGCCAGGCCCGACCAGCGCCAGCGCTGCGGTGGAAAGCACACAGCCCGCCGTGAACAGGGTCAACAGGCGCTTTTTGGCCGCACGCAAGTCGGCATAGGCACCCAGGCTGGGCATGGTGAGCATGACGATGGCGTTGGACACGCTGAGTGCCGCCGTCCAGGCCAGCGTGGCCCAGGGCGCTCCCTGCGCCACACCGCCGACGAAATAGGCGGCAAACACCGCGGTGATGACCACCGTGGTGTAGCCCGAGTTGGCAAAATCGTACATGGCCCAGCCAAAGACCTCGCGCTTGCGCACGCCGGGCTGGAGGGCTTGTTGGGAGAAAAGTGGCATGGTGGTTTGCAGTGTAAAACAGGCACCAACAACAAAAAACCCGGCTCCCTTGCGGGGGCCGGGCAAAGCGGCATGGCCGCGCTTAGCTTCGATTTTCTAGCTGAGGTGCCTACGCATCATGACCCGATTTTTCCGCCATCATTCTTGGTGATGACGATGGTGGCCGAGCGCGGGCGCTTGCCGGCGCCGTAACCGGCGTTGCTGGGCCACTGGCTGGTGTACCTGGATGGGTCGGCAATGTCGGCCATCTTGGTGCCTTCGCCCGGATGCTGGATGTTGATGAACATCGTCTTGCCGTCAGGCGTTTCGCACAGGCCGGTGATTTCGGAGTCCTTCGCGCCGACCAGGAAGCGCTTGAGCTTGTCGTCGCCCGGTGCTTTGCCCACATAGGTGTCCACGCTCACCGTCGTCTTGTCGGCCTTGGTGTAGCTCAGCGTTTTCTTGACGCCATCGCCCACGCTGCCTGGCAAGGCGGCCAGCATCATGCAGTTGGTGACATCGGTGTAGGCGCCGTCGTCGGTCTGGATCCACATGATGCCGGTAGCTGGGCTGAACACCAGGCCGTCAGGGCTGGAGAAGTCCTGGTCGTCGGTCAGGCTGGACAGGTTGACGGTGCCCGGTGCGGCGCTGGATTCGGCACCGAACAGGTACACGTCCCAGTTGAAGCTGGTGGCAGCGTTGCCGGCCGTGCCTTCCTTCATACGCAACACATGGCCGTTCGGGTTGCCGGTTTGGGTGCTGCTGCCGTTTTTGATGTCGCTGTAGACGCGCGGGTTGACGCTGTCAGGAGCCATCTGGCTGCTGTTGGCGGGCTCAAGCCGGCGGTTGCTGTTGTTGGTCAACGTGAAATAGATTTCGCCGTTGGCCACGTTGGTCGAGCACCACTCCGGGCGGTCCATCTTGGTGGCGCCCACGGCGTCGGCGGCCAAACGCGAATTCACACAGATGTCGGCCTGGTCGGCGAATGCGTAAGCGGCGTAGCCTGAGATCAGCGGGTTGCTCATGGTCAACTCGATCCAGCCACCGGTGCCGTCGCTGTTGAACTTGGCCGCATACAGCTTGCCAGCGTCCAGGTAGGTGTCGCCGGTGGTGATGCGGTCGGCCGGGTTGGCGTCGGCTGCGGCCCAGGCCTTGGCGGACACGAACTTGTAGATGTACTCGCCGCGCGAGTCGTCACCCATGTAGACCGCCAGGGGCTGACCCACCACCGGCTTGCCAAAAGCCGCGCTTTCATGCGCGAAGCGGCCCAGCGCGGTGCGCTTGCGGGCAGCCTTGGTCTTGTCATAGGCGTCGATCTCGACGATGTAGCCGAAGGTGTTCATCTCATTGCGGTAGTCGTCGCTGCCATCGGCGCTGGTGCCGAGCTTGCTGTTGTTCCAGCGTGCGTATTTGTCGTCGCTGCCAGCAGATTCCCAGCCGTGGCGCGAGGCCGCGCCCTGGCCGCGGCCATAACGCTTGAGTGCCACCACGCTCTTGTCCGCGCGGTCTGCGTCGTCCGTGGCACTGCGGAAAAAGTAACCCGCCCAGTTTTCCTCGCCGGTCAGAAAGGTGCCCCAAGGCGTCTTGCCGGTGCCGCAGTTGTTCAGCGTGCCGCGCGACTTGGTGCCGTCGGTGGAGTGTTTGGTTTT
>JBASJO010000084.1:0-10123 GCA_049655365.1 Rhodoferax sp.
TCGCTGCCCTGTTTGATCACCGCATGGCACGGCAAAACGCGCAAGCATTGGCACAACTCAAACAAGAGCATGCGTTGTTGCAGACACGCGCCGAGCAACAGTTCGCCACCATGACGCGGTCCTTGCGTGTTGCCCATGAACGTTTGCAGATGATTTTTGAGCATTCACCCGATGCCGTGGTCATTTCTGACAGCCTGGGACAAATCTTGTTTGCCAACGACTGCAGTGCAAGCTGGCTGGGATTTCCCCATGATGAATTACTGCGCATGTCGGTGTTTGATCTGGCGCCGCCGGATTGGCGCGAGCGTTACCGTAACGACTTTACCGCCATTGCCGCAAGCGGCCAAAGCCGGTTGCGCGAAGTTCGCCTTATCAAGAAGTCTGGTGACAGGATGGCGCTGGAAATGCATGCCGTGAGGCTGCCCGATGCCAGTGTTTATTTTTCATTTCGCGATGCCACTGAACGCCATCAGGCCGAGCGCGAATTGCGCATTGCCGCGATCGCCTTCGAAACCCAGGAAGCGATCATGATCACCGACAGCGCACACATGATCTTGCGTGTCAATCATGCCTTTTGCGACATCACCGGTTATGCACCCGACGAAGTCATTGGCCTCACCCCCAAGCTACTTCAGTCGGGGCGGCATGATGCCGCTTTTTACCAGGAGATGCATGACCAACTTGAAAGCGCAGGACGCTGGCTTGGAGAAATCTGGGACAAACGCAAAAACGGTGAAATTTACCCCAAGTGGCTGAACATCAGCACGGTCCACACCCCGGCGGGTGACGTCAGTCACTACGTGGCCACCTTCATTGACATCACCGAACAGATCAAAAACCGGACGCAATTGGCCGAATCGGAGCGTTTCACCCGTGCCACGCTCGACGCCCTGGACGCACATATCGCCGTGCTCGACAGCACCGGTCGCATCATCCTCACCAACGCTGCCTGGCGAAAATTTGCACAACAAAACGGACAAATTGCGGCGGCGGTCAGCGAAGGTTCGGACTATCTGGCGGTCTGCCAGCACACGACGGCGCCCAATGACGAGAGCGCGGGCGCGGCCGCCAGACTGATTTCTGACCTGATTGCCGGGCGGCGCATGGAAGGCCACTTTGAGTACCCTTGTCACGCCCCCCAAGAGGAACGCTGGTTTGTTTGCCGCGGCACCCGTTTTGCGGGTGAGGGGCCGGTGCACGTGGTCATGGCCCATGCGAACATCACCGCCCGCAAGCGTGCGCAAGAAGCCTTGCGTCAGCTCAACCATGAACTGGAAACCAAGGTACAAGAGCGCACCGATGCGTTGCAACAGTTGAACATGACCCTGCTGCACAAAGAAGAAGAAATACGCTCGGTGCTCGAGAACCTGGTGGATTGCGTCATCAGCATTGACAGTCAGGGCATCATTCAGTCTGCCAACCTGGCGGTGGAACAGGTTCTCGGTTATGGTGTCGATGAAGTGCTGGGACGCAACGTGTCCATGCTCATGCCCGAACCCCACCAGGGCGCCCACGATGCTTACCTGGAACGGTATTGCCGCACTGGTCAGGCCCATATCATTGGCATAGGCCGTGAAGTGGAAGGCAGGCACAAAAACGGCACGCACATCGCCATGGAGCTGTCCATCAGCGAGTACCTGGCTCACGGACAACGGTTTTTTACCGGTATTTTGCGCGACATTCGCCCGCGCGTGCGCATCATGAAAGACCTGGAACAAGCGCGGCTTACCGCCGAACAAGCCAGCCAGGCCAAATCAGCTTTTCTCGCTGCCATGAGTCATGAGATCCGCACGCCCATGAACGGTGTGGTCGGCATGGTCGATGTGCTGCACCAAACCAGCCTGCAGAGCTACCAGGTGGAGATTGTTGACACCATCCGCGATTCAGCCTACGCCCTGCTGGCCATCGTCGAAGACATTCTGGATTTTTCCAAAATTGAGGCAGGCAAGCTGGAGCTGGAACAGACCGCCATGTCGGTGAGCGCCGTGGCAGAGCAGGTTTGCAGCATGATGGACCACATTGCACAGAAAAAACAGGTGGCACTCACCCTGTTCATTGACCCGGAAATTCCCGAACCCGTGCTGGGTGACGCGCTGCGCTTGCGTCAGGTACTGACCAACCTCATTGGCAACGCGATCAAATTTTCCAGCGGATCGCAACGACCGGGTCAGGTGTCGCTGCGCGTGTGTCTGAGCGGGCGCAGCGCGGCTGGCGTGTCGCTGACCTTGGCGGTGCGCGACAACGGCATTGGCATGGATGAAGCGGCCCAGGCGCAGTTGTTCACCTCGTTCAGCCAGGCCGATGTCTCGACCACACGGCGTTTCGGTGGCACCGGTCTGGGGCTGGCGATCTCCAGCCAATTGGTGCAACTGATGGGTGGCACCATCAAGGTGCAGAGCACGCCAGACCAGGGGGCCACCTTCACCGTGCGCTTGCCCCTTGAAGTGCCGCTGATTGAATTGGATGCCTGCGAGGAAGCTTCGCCAATCGCCGGGCTGAGCTGCCTGGTGGTCGGCCCCAGGTCCGGGCTGGCTGACGATTTGGTGGTTTATCTCAAACACGGCGGCGCGGCTGTCGGGCAGGTTGCAGACCTGGCACAGGCCCAAGCGCTGGTCAGCACAACACCGGCCGGCCTGTCGGTCTGGCTGATCGACGCTGCGGCTGACACACCAACCATAGAGCAACTGCGCGTTGCAGCGGCAGGTCGCTCCGATCAGGTGATCCGTTTTGTCGTCATTGGCCGCGGCTACCGGCGCCAACCGCGCGCGACTGCCCCGGATAGGGTGTCGCTTGACGGCAACGTGCTGCATCGCCAGACCTTGCTCAAGGCGGTGGCGATGGCCGCCGGACGGGCATCGGGCGACCTACAGGCATTTGAACAAGCCGAAGTTCCCTCGGGTCCCATGCGGGCGACTGTCAGCAAAACTTCCTACGAACTGGCACAACAGCAGGGCAGGCTAATCCTGGTGGCAGAAGATAACGAAACCAACCAGTTGGTGATTCGGCAGCAATTCAATTTGCTTGGCTACACGGCCGATATCGTGGCGGACGGCGGCGCGGCGCTGACGCGCTGGCGCAGTGGTCACTACGCCCTGTTACTGACCGACCTGCACATGCCGGAAATGGATGGTTACCAGCTGGCAACGACCATTCGTGCTGAAGAAAAGGAAAAGGGTTTGCGCCATCTCCCCATTGTTGCCTTCAGCGCCAATGCCATGGCGGGTGAGGCACAGCGTTGCTACGCCATCGGCATGGACGACTACCTGAGCAAACCAACGCCGCTGACGAAACTCCAGGCGATCCTGAACAAATGGGTACCCAGCGTTGAAGCAACGTCGTCGTCCAGGTTGGCGGTCTCTTGGGTAACACCCGCACCAGCCACGCCAACACTGGACATCAAGGTACTCCATCAATTGGTTGGTAATGAGCCCTTATTGGTCAGCAAATTTCTACTTAGTTTTCAGGCCAGTGCGACCAAGAGTGCTGCGGCGCTGCGCGATGCCTGCCAAGGCGGTCAAGCCAGTGCCGCGGGCGCCGCAGCGCACAAACTCAAGTCTGCAGCGCGCGCCGTGGGGGCCATGGCCTTGGGGGAGCTCTGTGTCCACCTGGAGCAAGCAGGGAGTACCG
The DNA here is from genome assembly GCA_049655365.1 of Rhodoferax sp. Taxonomy (GTDB): domain Bacteria; phylum Pseudomonadota; class Gammaproteobacteria; order Burkholderiales; family Burkholderiaceae_C; genus Rhodoferax. Next base: position 3,628 of record JBASJO010000084.1, read on the forward strand.
GTGACCAACAAGCCCTGCTGCTGCTGCTGCCCGCATTTGAACAAGAACTGAACGCCGTGGCAAACGCCCTGAATGGGTTGTTACCACAGCCTCAGCCCCCAACCAACTTGATAAGGAATGGCCATGATTGAAAAATCCGCTATCAAAATCATGTTGCTCGACGACGAGCCGTTCATGCTTGAGCTGAACAGCCACTTGCTCGCCACACTTGGCTATGACACTGTAGCAACCTATACCAACGCCACGGCCGCGCTCGCGTCATTTGACGACCCGTGCGGGCCACCGGACCTGATCCTGCTCGACCTGAACATGCCCGACATGGATGGCATTGAGTTCAGCCGCCACTTGGTGGCGAAAGCTTATGTGGGTAGCCTGGCACTCATCAGCGGTGAGAACGAACGCACCTTGCAGGCCGTCAGCACGCTGGTACAGGCGCATCGCCTCAAGTGGCTGGGCTTCTTGCGCAAACCCGTTTCATTGCAAGCCCTGGCGACGCTGCTGACCAACTTGAACCCGCCGGCCAGCCATCAGACACGCCCGGTCAAGGCGGCTTACTCCGCTGAAGAGGTGCGCGCCGCCATCGTCAATGGCGAACTGGTCAATTACTACCAACCCAAGGTGACACTGGGTGATGGACGCGTGGTAGGTGTGGAAACGCTGGTGCGCTGGCAACACCCCACCGATGGCCTGGTTTTCCCTGATCAGTTCATTGGCATTGCTGAAGCGCATGGCTTGATTGATGCGCTCACCCGCGTCGTGCTGCACGATGCGCTGGCACAGACACGCGCCTGGCGCGAGGCCGGCCTCGCGCTGCGCGTGGCAGTCAACGTCTCGATGGACAACCTGTCTGCACTGTCTTTTGCTGATTTTGTCATTGCGGCGGCCGCAGTCAGCGGCGTGTCGCCATTGGAAGTCGTGCTGGAGGTCACAGAAAGCCGGCTGATGGCCGACCTGCGTGCGACGCTTGAAATTTTGACCCGATTACGGCTCAAACGCTTTCGCCTGTCGATCGATGACTTTGGCACGGGACACTCTTCACTGACCCAATTGCGCGACATGCCGTTTGACGAACTCAAGATTGACCGCAGCTTCGTTCATGGTGCACACACCGACCCGAGATTGCGCGCGATATTTGAATCCAACCTGGCGCTGGCACGGCAACTGGGTATTGAAGTGGTCGCCGAAGGCGTTGAGGATCGTGCCGACTGGGATTTTTTGCGCCGCTCAGGCTGCGACATGGCCCAGGGCTACTTCATGGCGCGGCCCATGCCTGGATCCGAATTGGCTGGCTGGCTGGCAAGTTGGACAGCGCGGCTGCAAGACGAGGCCCTGGCGCAGCATCTTGGTGCATAAATTTAAACGATGCCACGATCTGTGGACAACCTGGCAAAGGCAGCATCTTCACGCTGCGTTTGCCTGAACAGGAGCAATCATGAAAAAAAGTGAAGCAACCGGGGCGAGCGCTGCTCGGGGTACTTGGCCGCCGCGCGGGCCATCGACGGGTATGGCGGAAGACACGGCCATGAATGATGGCGAGAAGTCCTTGCTGCTCATGCGACCGCGCACGATTTTTCTCGTCGTTCTCGCAGTGGTCTTTGTCTCCGAAGTGGCGGTGATGCTACTGCTTGCGGCCCTTTCGTTAGATCTGTCACACGGCGCCGAGGGCTTTATTGACGCCGTTCTGCTGACCGTACTGGCGGGACCTATCCTCTATTTCGTTCTGTTCCGCCCGATCGCCGCCAGCAACCGCGCGCTGCGAAACAGCGAGCGCGAACTGCGCCTGGTGAATTCCGAGGTCGAGAGCCAGGTCGCCCGGCGAACCGCGGAACTGGACGTAGCGCTGGCGCGGCAGTCGGCGCAGCAAGACCGGCTCATACGCATCAACGAAGGCGCGCAACTGCTGCAAGCGTGTCGCGATCTCCCCGAAATCGCGAAGGTGGTGGCGGCCCAGCTCTCGGTCCAGTTCACCGGCGTTCCGGGTGCCTTCTACGTCTATCGTGCCTCCCGCGACGCGCTCGAGCGTGAAGCGTCGTGGCAGGCTGGTCCGGACGATTTCGCCACGACGATCGCCGCCGGGAACTGTTGGGCCACGCGGCGGGGCAGGCTCCATTGCGGCGGCAGCGCATCCGGCAGGCTGCACTGTGACAGCGGCACCTGCCACAACGCACACACGGTGTGCCTGCCGCTCGCCGCCGGCGAGGAAGTCGTCGGCCTGATCATTCTGTGGCCTGCAGCTGACCCGGAACGCGAGCCGATGGCTGGGGTCGAACGCGCTGATTGGTCGCTGCTGCTCAGCGCATTTCGCGAATCGGTCGCCGTGGCCGTTGCCAACGTGCGCCTGCGCGAGACCTTGCGCGAGCAGTCGCTGCGCGACCGATTGACGGGGCTCTTGAACCGCCGCTACATCGACGAGGCGCTCAACATCGGGCTCGCCGAGGCGTTGCGCCGTGGCGCTCCCTATAGCGTGGCCATGATCGATGTCGATCATTTCAAGAGATTCAACGATACCTACGGCCACGAGGCGGGCGATCTCGTGCTGTCAACGCTGGGCGCGCACTTTTCCCGCAGTCTGCGCCAGTGCGACATCCCCTGCCGCTACGGCGGGGAGGAATTTCTGGTCCTGCTGCCCGCGACCGACGGCGACAGCGCGCTCGCGGTGCTGCAGAAGCTGTGTCGCAGCGTCGAGGCGCTCGTAGTGCGTCTCGACGCAACGCGCCAGGCTGGCGTGACCATCTCCGCCGGCGTGGCCACATTCCCTGCCGACGGCGGCGATGCCGAGACGCTGCTGCGCAGCGCCGACGGCGCGCTCTACCAATCGAAGCACGCCGGTCGCAACCGGGTGACGCGCGCGATGGCGCAGAAGGCGGTGCATCTCGTGTCAGCCAGGGAGGCATAGTCCGCCATCGTCCAGACCAGTTCCCAACCCGGACGAACTGACGCAACTTCTGAACCCGGTGCAAACTGTTTGTTCACCCACAGCATCAAAGATGAATTAGACGACGCCAGCAAGCCACCCAAGCGCGATTGATAATGCGGGACAGGATCAAAAAAAATTCATGCTTGCCCGTCAAAACTCGCCCCATGTCATCGTGATTGGCGCCGGTATCGTGGGCGCAGCCACCGCTTTTTATCTGAGCCGCGCCGGCGCCCAGGTCACCGTGCTCGATGCCCAAACGCCGTCAGCGGGTGCCACTGGTGCCTCGGATGGCGCGGTGTCAGTGGCCAGCAAACGCCCCGGCGTGATGATGCAACTGGCGCGCCAGGCGCGCGACCTTTATGCCCAGCTGGTGCATGAAGAAGTTCTGACCGACCTGTTCCACACCCGCCCCACCTATTTGTTTGCCCGCACCGAGCTTGAAGTGGCGGTGATTGCGGCGCAGCAGCGCGACCTCGACCACCAGGGCGAGGCCACGCTGTGGCTCGATCGCACCATGCTGATGCGTCGGGTGCCGGGCCTGGGCGCCAGCGTGCTGGCCGGGCTCAAGGTGCCCCGGGACGGCCATGCCATTGGCTACGAAGTGACGCACCGCTTGCTGGCGTGTGCCAACGTGGTGCCGCTGCGGCACACCCCGGTGCAGGGTCTGGTGCTGTCGGGGCAGCGCGTGATCGGCGTGGAAACCCCCGCCGGGCGCATGCTGGCTGACCTGGTGGTGCTGGCCGCCGGCATTGACTCGATGGCCTTTTTGGGCCTCGACAAGGTGATGATCCCGCGCAAGGGCCAGCTGATCGTGACCGACCGCGCCGCCTTTGGCTACGCGGTGCTGCCCGGGCCACTGATGTCCGCCAGTTACCTGGCCTCCAAACACACGCCCACCGCCCAGCAAAGTTCGGTCAGCCTGGTGATCGACCCGCTGCGCACCGGCCAGTTCTTGCTGGGCAGCAGCCGCGAGACCGGCATCCTGGACCGCCAGACCGACATCCGCACGGTGGCGACCATCCTGCGTGAGGCCATTGACGTCTACCCGCCGTTGGCGCGCCAACGGGTCATTCGCACCTTTGCCGGCATCCGCGCCACCACCGAAGACGGCCTGCCCATTGTTGGCCGGCACCCCGAACTGGACGGCCTGATCCTGGCCACGGCCATGCAGGGCGACGGCATTTGCCTGGGGCCGCTGGTGGGTGCTGCCGTGGCGCGCTGGGCGCTGGGGCAGGACAGTGCGCAGGATTTGTCGGCCTTGACGCCAGCACGATTCTTGATATCTTATTGATCAGGCCCGAACGGAACTCAAAACATCACCGGGCCGGATCAATATGGGTCAGACCACTCGCAAAGCGACGTGCTCTGACCCCAACCATTCAAGACTTGTCGTGAAAGCGCGCCAGAAAAGCCTGGGTGGCGGCCTGCTGGGGGTGGTCGATCACGTCCCTGGCCGGGCCGCTTTCCACCACCACACCGTCGCGCATGAACACCAGCACATCGGCCACCTCGCGCGCAAAGGCAATTTCGTGGGTGACGATGACCATGGTCATGCCGTCCTTGGCCAGCGACTGGATCACCGTCAGCACCTCGCCCACCAGTTCGGGGTCAAGCGCCGAGGTGGCTTCGTCGAACAACATCACCTGCGGTTGCATGGCCAGTGCCCGGGCGATGGCCACACGCTGCTTCTGACCGCCCGAGAGCTGTTGCGGATGGGCGTCGGCCTTGTCGGACAAACCCACTTTGTCGAGCAGTTGCAGCGCCCGGGCGCGGGCCTCAAGCTTTGGCGTGCGCAGCACCGTGACCATGCCCTCCATCACATTCTGCAAGGCACTCATGTGCGGGAACAGGTTGAAATGCTGAAACACCATGCCGGTGTTGGCCCGAAAACGCGACAACACGCGGTCGCTCGGCAGCTGGGTGGCGTCGCCCTGAAAGCTGAACGCGTGCGTGCCGACGCGGATGCTGCCGGCATCGGGCAGGGTCAGCAGGTTGACGCAGCGCAGCAGCGTGGATTTGCCCGAGCCCGATGGCCCCACCAAGGCCACCACCTGGCCCTTGGCGACCTGCATCGACACGTCGCGCAGCACCACGTTGTCGCCAAACTGCTTGCGCAGCCCCTGTATTTCAATCATGTGCAAATCTCACAAAGTATCGGCGCGCCGTTCCAGCCGCTTGATCAGGCTGGTGGCAGGCACCAGCACGGCCAGGTACATCAAGGCAATCAGCGTGTAGGTTTCCAGCGGTCGGTAGGTTTCATGCACCACGGCCTGCGCCTGGTAGACCAGGTCGGGCAAGGCCACGATGGAGACCAGCGAGGTGTTTTTGAGCTGCATGATCGACTGGTTCAGCAGCGGCGGCGTCATGCGTCGCAGGGCTTGGGGCAACACCACACGGCGCATGATCTGGAAGCGCGTCATGCCCAGGGCGCGTGCCGCCTCGGTTTGCCCCACGTCGATCGAGATGATGCCGCCGCGAATGATCTCGGAGTAAAACGCGCCGCCGTACAAGGACAGCGCCAGCACCGCCGCCATGCCGGGCGACATTTCTATGCCCAGCAACACCGGCAGGGCGTAGTAAAACCAGATGATCTGCACCAGCACCGGCGTCGAGCGAAACAGCTCCACATAGCCCTTCATGGGCCAGCGCATCACCGCCCAGTGCGACAACTGCCCCATGCCGGCAATCAGGCCAAACAGCAACCCCAACCCAATGCACATCGCGGTATAGCCCAGCGTGTAGAGCAGGCCGGTGGCAAACAGGCTGCGGTATTCCCACAAAAATTCAAAGTTCCACTGGTACACAGATTCTCCTGACCATCAAAAAATCGTCACTGCGCGCGAAGCGCGGCAGTCCATGCAGCCCGGAAGTCATGGATCGCCACGCTGCGCTCGCGATGACGAAGCAGCCCAACGCGAATCAGAACTTGACAATCACCGGAATCTCTGCGGGCTTGATGCCCATGAGTTTGTCCAGATTGGACAGCACGATCGGGTTCACCTTGTCAGCTGCGCGCAGCTCGGTGATCCATTTGTCCACATAAGTCTGCCAGGTTTTGTCAGCCTCTTTGCGCAAACCGGCATTGGTGGTGGTGCCCTTGAGCGGCTCGGGCACGATCAGGTGACCCACGTTGGGGTTTTTCTTGAGGATGCCGGCCGACACCGTGACCACCAGCGGCTGCACGTCGGCGCGCCCGGTTTGCACCGCCATGGTGGCATCGTTGGATTTCTCGAAGCGCAGGATTTTGGCCTTGTCGTACATGGCGGTCACCAGGTTGTCATAGGACGAACCGACATCGACCGCAATCGTCACCTCGGGCTTGTTCAGGTCGTCCCAGGTCTTGGCCTCGAACCCTTTTTTGGCAATCAGCGTGAACGCGTTCTGGTACAGCGGCACGGTGAAGTCGATCACCTCGCGACGTTGCGGTGTCGGATTCAGGCCAAAAAAGATGTCAAGCTTGTTGGTCTGCAAATCGAGCACCGAGTTGCCCCAGGTGGTCTCGGTCACCACCAGCTTGACGTTGAGCTTGGCCGCCAGGTCTTTGGCCAAGTCGACCATGATGCCGCTCCACTCGCCGGT
>JBASJO010000085.1:0-3755 GCA_049655365.1 Rhodoferax sp.
GCGGCCAGCATGCCGGACTTGATGGCGGCGTGGCTGCCCTTGATGCGGCTGACATTGAGGAAGCCGGCATCGCAACCCACCAGCGCACCGCCCGGGAACACGGTTTTCGGCAGCGATAACAAACCCCCGGCGGTGATGGCGCGCGCGCCATAGGCCAGGCGTTTTCCGGTGACCTCACCCTGTTCGTTTTCCAGGTACCAGCGGATGTTGGGGTGGGTCTTCCAGCGCTGGAATTCCTCGAACGGGCTCAGGTAGGGGTTGGCATAGTTCAGGCCGGTGATGAAACCCAGGGCGATCTTGTTGTCTTCCATGTGGTACAGGAAGGAGCCGCCATAGGTGTCGTTTTCCATCGGCCAGCCGGCGGTGTGCACCACCAGGCCGGGCTCGTGGCGGCTGGGTTCGGCTTCCCACAGTTCCTTGATGCCGATGGCGTAACTTTGCGGGTCGCAACCCTCGTCCAGATTGAACTTTTCAATCACCTGCTTGCCCAGGTGGCCGCGTGAACCTTCGGCAAACACGGTGTACTTGCCCAGCAGTTCCATGCCGATCTGGAAGTTGGGGCCGGGCTCGCCTGATTTTTCCACACCCATGTTGCCGGTGGCCACACCCCGGACAGCACCCGCGTCGTCATACCGCACTTCGGCGGCAGCAAAGCCGGGGAAAATTTCAACGCCCAGGCCCTCCGCCTGCTCGGCCAGCCAGCGCGTCAAGGCGCCCAGGCTGATGATGTAGTTGCCGTGGTTCTGGCTGCATTCAGGCAGGAACAGGTTGGGCGTGCGGTAGCCGGTGGTCTCAGACAGGAACATCATGGCTTCATCGGTCACCGGCTGGTTCAGGGGCGCACCCATGGCTTTCCAGTCGGGGAACAACTCGGTGAGCGATTGCGGGTCGAGCACTGCACCTGACAGGATGTGGGCGCCGGGCTCGGAGCCTTTTTCCAGCACCACGACAGACACGTCACTTCCTTTTTCTGCGGCCAGTTGTTTCAGACGGATGGCGGTGGCCAGACCGGCAGGACCGCCACCGACCACGACCACGTCGTATTCCATGGATTCGCGGGGACCGTACTGGGTCAGGATTTCCTGGTTTGTCATGTTGGGACTCGCTTTATCAACTGATTAAACTCAAGCCAAGTGAAGATGGCTAAAACTGGGGTGAATTGTCTTCGACAAATCCGGATTTTAAGCATCACAATGAACATAATAGAACGGTCGTTCTATTTATGACCGAGGAATAAGCATGGCATACAGCATTGACCTTTCGGGCCGGGTGGCCCTGATTACCGGCGCCTCGGGTGGCTTGGGGGCGCAGTTTGCCCGCACCCTGGCCGGCGCTGGGGCCGCTGTGGTACTGGCCAGCCGGCGTGTTGAAAGACTCAAGGAGTTGCGCGCGCAAATCGAGGCTGAGGGTGGTGACGCCCATGTGATCGAGCTTGATGTGACCGATCAGGATTCGATCCGGTCCGCAGTGGCGCACGCCGAGACCGAGGTCGGCTCGATCGATATCCTGGTCAACAACTCGGGCGTCAGTACCACCCAGCGTCTGGTGGATGTGGGCCAGGACGATTTTGATTTCATGTTCGACACCAACGTCAAGGGCGCTTTTTTTGTAGCGCAAGAGGTGGGTAAACGCATGCTGGCGCGCGCTCAAGGGGCGGCACCAGGTAGTTTTACTGGCGGGCGCATCGTCAACATCGCCAGCATGGCGGGCCTCAAGGTCTTGCCCAAAATTGGCGTCTACTGCATGAGCAAGGCGGCGCTGATCCAGATGACCAAGGCCATGGCCGGAGAGTGGGGCCGTTTCGGCATCAACGTCAACGCCATTTGCCCGGGCTACATCGACACCGAGATCAACCACGCCCACTGGCAGACCGAGTCGGGCCAAAAACTGGTCCAGATGCTGCCGCGCAAGCGCATTGGTCAGCCGCAGGATCTGGACGCGCTGCTGGTGATGCTGTGCTCGGACCAAAGCCACTTCATCAATGGCGCCGTAATTTCGGCTGATGATGGCTTTGCGGTGTAGCGCTGCATGCTGACCGGACTACTGGCCGGCTTGGCTGCGGGCGCTTTATGGGGCATGGTGTTTGTGGTGCCACGCATGACGCCGGGTTTGAGCTCGGTCGACCTGACTGCCGGACGCTTTATCAGCTACGGCGGCATGGCGGCATTGGCCATGCTGGTCACTTGGCGGCGCCACACCTGGCCCACAATGCACCAGGCGGCAAGCGCTTTAGGCATGAGCCTGCTGGGTGCGACCGGTTACTACCTGCTGCTGGCGCAAAGCATTGTCTATGCGGGTACCGAGGTGCCCACGCTCATCATTGGCACCATTCCGATCTGGGTCATGCTGCTGGGCAAGCCAGCAGGCCTCAAGTGGGCGGGTTTGTTGCCAGGCTTGTTGCTGACCCTGTGCGGGCTGGCGCTGATGATGCAGTCGACACTGGACAACGCGGTGCAACTGCCTGCCAGTGGCGGCCAGTTCTGGTGGGGTGTGCTGTTGGCGCTGGGTGCCATGCTGTGCTGGACGGCTTTTGCCTTGTTGAATGCGGCCTGGCTCAAGCGCCACCCGGAGGTGAGCGCGACCGAATGGGCCAACTGGATTGGCGTGGCCACCGGGGTGGGGGCCTTTTTGCTCTGGCTGCTGCTGGGCTCTGACCTGCGAACCCTGTCGACCCTTGACAATCAGGCCATGATTGTGATGGCCTGCATCGCCACCGGTATCGGTTCGGGCTGGGCTGCCAGTATTTTGTGGAACATGGCCAGCCAACGTTTGAGTGTGAGTTTGTGCGGCCAGTTGATTGTGAGCGAAACCTTGTTTGCCCTGTTTTATTCTTTTGTCTGGGACGGTGTCTGGCCTGCCGCAACGCAAGCCTGGGCTGCCGTGTTGTTCACGCTGGGCATTTTGGCCTCGATCCGGGCGCATCGCTGATGGCTTGGCAAGCTTTTACACCTGCCCGCGGCGGTTTGCGGCGCTGGTTGCAGGCCTCGGGTTCGCTGAGTGCGCGGCTGGCGGCCACCGGTCAGCATTTCAGCGTGCAGGTGCTGGCGCAGGGGCGCGAGCCGCTGACACTGAACGAGTCATGTGCCTTGGGCCTGGGCGGGCGGCGTATCGGTTACGCGCGTGAGGTGGTGTTGCGTGTGGATGGCCAGGCCATGGTGTTTGCCCGCAGTGTCACTTCGCACGCTGATTCAATCGGGGCTTGGCGCTCGGTGCGCGGTTTGGGCAGTCGTCCACTGGCCGATGTGCTGTTCAAGCGAGCGGGCATTTCGCGTGCGTCGCTGGCCTACAGCCAGCTCAAGCGCCAAAGCCCATTACAGCGTCATGTGGCCAGTTCCTGGCAATCGGCGACCGGTGCCGCCCTGGCTCACCCGGCTCTGCCTGCGCGTCGTTCGGTTTTCTCCCGCCATGGTGCCACCCTGCTGGTGATGGAGGTGTTTGCCGCTCCGGCCAGCGACTGGCGTTGGCCGCAAGCTGCGCCCCAGAAGATTTTCAAGCAAAGGACTTAAGCCATGAAATACGACATTCCAGAACAAAAAAAGCTGGTGTTCGAGGTGGTGATCCCGATCCGCTGGGGCGACATGGACGCCATGGGCCATGTCAACAACACAACCTACTTCCGTTATCTGGAAACCTGCCGCATCGACTGGATGCGTGCCGCTGGCTGCATGCCCAATCCGCTGGGCGAGGGGCCGGTCATTGTGAATGCCTTCTGCAATTTTTACAAGCAGCTGGAATACCCTGGCAACGTGCTAATC
>JBASJO010000086.1:0-1940 GCA_049655365.1 Rhodoferax sp.
TGCCAGCACCTGGCTCAGTTGCAGTGTGGCGCTCATGCTTCTTCCCTCAAACCAAAATACACATCCTCCAGCGAGGGCTCCAGAATTTGCAGGTCACGCAAGCCCGCAGGCACCAGCAGACTCAGCACGGCCATCTTGTGCTCACGGACACAGTGCACCTCCAGGGTATCGGGGGTCGGTCGGATGAGCGACGCCACGGCATGACCGACATTGACTTGCAAGGCACTGACCAACTCTGTCAGACGTGCCGCATCGCCGGCCACACAGATCCTGATCGGCATGCCGGAGTGCTCACGCAAGGCGGCCACCGTCCCCTGCGCCTGAACACAGCCGTTGCCCAGCATGGCCAGCGCGTCGACCCGCTGCTGCAGCTCGGCCAGCACATGGGAACTGATGACGATGGTGACGCCCTGGGCGCGCAGACGGTCCAATTGGTCGTAAAAGTCGCGAATCGCGCTGGGGTCCAGGCCGGTGGTGGGTTCGTCCAGCAGCAGCAGTTGCGGGCTGCCAAGCAGCGCTTGGGCAAAACCCAGGCGCTGGCGCATGCCCTTGGAATACTCCCGCACCGCCCGCCCGGCAGCCGCTTCCAGTCCCACCTGCGCCAGCAGAGGCGCGCACTGGTTTTTGGGCGCGCCCTTGAGTTGGGCAAAAAATTCGAGTGTTTCCAGGCCCGAGAGGTTGTCGTACAGCACCAGGTTTTCCGGCAGGTAGCCAATGGCGCGCCGGGCATGGCGAAAGTCAGGGCCACCCACGGCAATGCCGTTGACATGAATCTCGCCCTGGCTGGGCGTGATCAGCCCCAGCACCAGCTTGAACAGGGTGCTCTTGCCCGCCCCGTTATGGCCAATCAGGCCAAACAACTGGCCCCGCGGTACCTTCAGGTCGACCCGGTCCAGCGCCATCAGCAGGTGGCTGCGCTTGCCGTAGTGTTTGCTCACGCCGCTGAGGTTCAGGGCATCATCGGAATTGCTTGCCACGCCATTGACTCCAGTTTTTATTGAAAGGCACCATGGCCGGATGTTGGTCGACCACACTGGGCACACGCAACACGGGAAACTGCTGGCTCAGCAGGCGCAGCGCCTGAATGGCCGGGCTGCCCAGCAGCAGTTTGACGATCGGGTGGCGGTACTGCAGGCGGTCCACCAGGTCATTGGCTTCGTAAGGCAGGTCACCCACGCCGTTGCCGTCGCGGTCCCAACCCAGGTAGTTGCCCCAGTGGTTGCCCTGCCCTGGCTGTTGACCGCCCCAATTTTCATCTTTGGCACCGACATAGCGCACCTGCTCACGGTTGGCAATGAAATCATTGCCTTCGACCTTGTTACGGGTCGAGCCCGCCGACAAGTGCACGCCCACATGGTTGTCCACCACCAGGTTGCCGCGCAGCGTGGCGAACTCCACGTCGTAGATGAAAAAGCCCCGGTTGTTGCCGGCCACGATGTTGTTCTCGATGACCGAGTCCTGCAGCGTGCGCAACATGATGCCGTGGTCGGAATTGCCCCAGGTGCGGTTGTTGCGGACCACCTGGTCGCGCACTTCCATCAGGGCCAGCCCGCCCCGGTTGTAGTAGCTGTCGTTGTCCTCCCACAGGTTGTAGTAGGAGTTCATGTAGTGAGTGCCGTAGCGGCTGTGGTGCAACTTGTTGCCGCGAAACTCGGCATGGTGGGACACGTCCACGTAGAGTGCGTCGCGCACGAAGCTGACATCGTTGCCGATGATGCGCGCGCCTTTGGTGTTGTACAGCTGAATGCCGTTGCCGCGTTGTGACGAGTTGAAGTCACGCAAGCCCGTGATGCGGTTGTTTTCAATGCGAACGTCGTTGACCTTCTCGATCCACAGGCCAAACAGGTTGTACACCAGCACACAGTCACGCACCACGGCCCGGTGCGCGCCGGGCTGGAGGTAGATGCCGGCATGCTGGTTCACCAACTCGGTACCTGAGT
>JBASJO010000087.1:0-2189 GCA_049655365.1 Rhodoferax sp.
CCACCAATTCTTGCGCCGCGCCGCGCCTCCGGCGCTCAGCGGCCCAAGCCCGTGGCCAGACTCCAATCTGTACAGCACGCTCACGCACGCCGTGCGCCCACCCATTGATCTGGACTTTAGCCGCCAAGACGTGAAGAGCGCCCGCGTGGGATCTGCGTTGGACCGCCTGATGACATTGACCGACACACCACTGGCTTGCGCCCAGAATGCGTCCCGCCTGCGCCTGGTATTCACCGGCTACGAGCAAGAGCGCAAAGAAATCGCCCAAATCCACGACATCGCCCACTATTTCCAGGCAATCACTGCCCATTGGCCCTACTGGATGCACTTTCTGAGTCCGCAAGTCGACAATATGGCCACGCTGCTGAACCTGACCTTCATCCCAATGGCCATCGACGTCGACGGTGATCGCGTGTACTCGCGCCTCGAGCTATCCGACAAGGGCATTGCCAGTTTCCAGAAAATGACAATGGCCACCATCAACCTGCACAACACCATGGCCGCGCCGCTGCACATCACCACGACGATGGGTTTGCAGCTGCGTCAAGCACTGTGCCAGGTACTGACTTAGTCACCGTTGTGACCAGCACTTACCAGTTCCACCCCGAGTACACCTCGCCACACGGCCCGTGGGTGTGGGTTTTCGCATCCAACGAGTCGGGCACGCACCGCAAAGGCAGCGCAAAAGTTGCGGGGTTGAACTTTCGCGCTGTAGCCGGCGTTGTGAGTGGGCCGACCGGTAATGCCTATGCGCTGACCACCTTCGATCACCGCCACAAACTCTTGCCGATGGCGCGCATCGAAACCGAGGTCGCAGAGTTTCTGGACTATGCACGGGCGAACCCCAGCCAGAATTTCTTCGTCACGCGCATTGCTTGCGCTCCTGGCCAGCTACTCGACAGCACCATGGCCGCACTTTTCGCCAGGGCAAGTTCAAATTGCTCGCTTCCACAGGCCTGGATGCCCCACATCATGGGCCAGCGTGCGCTCAAAACCGCTGCCGACTCGACCACCAAGGAAACGCCGTGAAAACTCAACCCATCGAACCTCCGGTACATGCTGGCCTGCTGCCGGGCGAGCACGCTTTCGAAGCATGGGCCAAATCACAACCCACGCAAGACGAACTGTCGCTGGAGTCCATCGCCACCTACAAAACGCTCTGGACGTCTTGGCTCTCGTGGTGCCTCCAGCAAAACACGGCATGGGACACCATTCAGGTCAATAATCTCCACGATTTTCTCAAGGGCCCAGCTCCTGGTCAGGGAGTTACCCGTCGACCTGCAATCAACCCAGATCAAATGTCTTCATACACCCGCCAGCGGTACTGGCGGGTGCTGTATGGCGTCTACGCCTACGCGAACAAGCACAAGCTGATAGATCACAACCCGGCGCTGGACATGGCTCACTCAGAACGCCCAAGCATTTGCGAAAACGACAGGCAGTCACAGGTACTGGAGCCATTCGTGTTCGCCAAATTTTCAACACCGGCGAGCATTGAGGCGATCTGCCCACGCAAGACAGATACCAACTGGTGGCATGCGAGAGACCGGGCCATCATCGCCGTACTGGTGGAAACTGGCGTCACCGTCACTGAACTGATCGCACTGCGCGGCATGGACATCGTTGAGGCGACACAGACAAGGGCAGTGGCCACGCCCCATTCGCAACAAACGCTTTTTGCCGCATCAGGCGCGGAACTGTTCCTCGATGTCATGGAGACCAGCGAGACGGTCGGGCGCACGTTACGCATTAGTCCCCAGTTAGCGCCTCTTGTGCGCGCCTGGCTTGCATGGAGACAACGTCTCCTGGCTGAACGCAGTGCGATGAAGATGCCTCTGGCACAAAGGGCTCAGTTCATGGTCACGCATGACAAACATGGCCCCCTTTTTGTTGCGCGTCGCGCGCGCTCAGGCAATGTGATTTTCCCGCTGATGGACCCCACCAGCGTCTATCACACCGTCAGTCAAGCTCTGAAGCGCTTGCGGAAAATTGAGCAATTGGAGAGCACGACCTACGTGGCCAAAGGCCCCGCCATTGTGCGAAACACCGTAATCCGTCGATGGATTGATGAACATGGCCCTGTCGAAGCAGCAGCAATGGCCGGACTAAAAAACGCCAATTCATTGCGACTGAAGGCCAAATAAGCGAATCGTGCCTGCGCATCGGCCACGCACCGCCAACTCATAACC
>JBASJO010000088.1:0-6254 GCA_049655365.1 Rhodoferax sp.
CAACAACGGCGCTACCGGTAACGCGCAGCCCGATCCGCTTAAAACCAATTTTGGCTACATTGGAGCCGACAGTTACAACCGGCAGCGCCAGGAGCAGGGTAGCAAACGCGGCGCGGGTTCCGGGTCCTCGGGCGGACGGCGCGTCGGCAAGGGTCGCTGAACCGGTTGATTGACACCCTGAACGGGTCAAGGGGACGGCGTTCAGGTTAACATCCAAGGCTTTGACCAAGGGGTCGAAAATACCATTTATCAGGAAAAACCATGACTATTGAACGCACTCTCTCCATCATCAAACCCGACGCCGTTGCCAAAAACGTGATCGGTCAAATTTACGCCCGTTTTGAAGCCGCTGGCCTGAAGGTCGTGGCTGCCAAGATGGCCCACCTCTCGCGTGGCGAGGCTGAAGCTTTTTATGCCGTGCACAAAGCCCGTCCTTTCTTTAAAGATCTGGTTGACTTCATGGTTTCCGGTCCGGTCATGATCCAGGCCCTCGAAGGCGAAAACGCTGTCTTGAAGCACCGCGACCTGATGGGCGCGACTGACCCGAAAAAAGCAGCACCCGGCACCATCCGCGCCGATTTCGCTGACAGCATCGACGCCAACGCCGTGCACGGCTCGGATGCGGCTGAAACAGCCGCTGTGGAAATTGCGTTCTTCTTTGCCGGCATGAACGTTTACTCGCGTTAATCACGGGCATGACGGCTAATCTGCTTGATTTCGATCTTGAGGGCTTGGCCGTCTTTTGTGAACGGTTGGGGGAAAAGCGCTTTCGCGCCGTCCAACTGTTTCGCTGGATTCATCAAAAAGGGGCCAGCCAGTTTGATGACATGAGTGACCTGGCCAAATCACTGCGCGAAAAGCTCAAGGGCGTCGCGCACATCCAGGCGATGCCTGTGGTGTCGCAGCACATGTCGGCTGATGGCACCATCAAATGGTTGTTCGATGTCGGTGATGGCAACGTCATCGAGGCCGTTTTTATCCCCGAATCCGATCGCGGCACGCTGTGCGTGTCGTCCCAGGCGGGCTGTGCCGTCGGCTGCCGTTTTTGCTCGACCGGCCACCAGGGTTTCAGCCGCAACCTCACCACCGCTGAAATCGTGGCGCAACTCTGGTTTGCCGAGCATTTCCTGCGCAAACATCTGAAACGTGACGAGCGCGTGATCTCCAATGTGGTGATGATGGGCATGGGTGAACCCCTGCAAAATTACAACGCCCTGATTCCGGCCTTGCGCGTCATGCTCGACGACCATGCCTATGGTCTGTCGCGGCGCCGGGTCACGGTGTCGACCTCGGGCATTGTGCCGATGATCGACCGCTTGGCGCAGGACTGCCCGGTGGCGCTGGCGGTGTCCTTGCATGCGCCCAATGATGCACTGCGTGACACGCTGGTACCGCTGAACCTGAAATACCCCTTGGCCCAGCTGGTGGCAGCCTGCCATCGTTACCTGGCCCATGCGCCGCGTGACTTCATCACCTTGGAATACTGCATGCTTGACGGCGTCAATGACACCGACGCCTGCGCGCGCCAACTGGTCGAGCGCATCCGGGCCCACCCGGGCGCCTGGTGCAAGCTCAACTTGATTCCATTCAACCCGTTCCCGGCCTCCGGTCTGCTGCGCTCCAAGTCTGAGCGCGTGCAGGCCTTCGCCAAAATTTTGAATGACGCCGGCATCACCACCACCATCCGAAAAACCCGGGGTGACGACATCGACGCCGCCTGTGGCCAGCTGGCTGGTGACGTCAAGGACCGCACCCGGGTGATGGTGCGCATGGAGCGCAACAGAAACCTGCACGTGTCCACTGGCCAGGCTTCCGTACCCCAGCCCGAAGGAGTGAATACATGAGCGGTTTTGCCTCGTCTCGCAGGCCGGGCTTCTGGTCGCGGTGGTCGCTCCTGCTGCTGTGCGCCGGTGTTTTAGCCGGCTGTGCCAACGGCCCGGCGGGTCAGGCCAATACCGGACTGGATGATCTGGTCACCGATTCAGATGAATCCAACGACCGCAAACGAGCCCGCATCCGGGTCGAACTGGCCATGGGTTACCTGGAGCAGGGCAAGACCAACATCGCGCTTGACGAGGTCAAGCTGGCGCTGGTGGCTGATCCTTCGTTTGCCGATGCCTACAGTTTGCGCGGCCTGATTTACATGCGCCTCAACGAACTGCCGCTGGCGCAGGAAAGTTTTCTGAGGGCGCTGGCGGTGCGTCCCCGCGACCCCAACATCCTGCACAACCTGGGCTGGTTGAAGTGCCAGCAAGCGCGCTACCCCGAAGCCATGGCCGATTTTTCGCTGGCGCTGGCCAACCCCAGTTATGGTGAGCGCGCCAAGACCTTCATGGCCCAGGGCCTGTGCCAGATCAGGGCCGGGCAGCGGCGTGAGGCAGAACAGAGCCTGCTCAAGGCCTATGAGTACGATGCCTTGAATCCCGTCACCGGCTACAACCTGGCCAAGCTGCTGTTCCAGAACGCCGACTTTGCCCGGGCACAGTTTTATATCAGACGACTCAACAACAGCGAATGGGCCAATGCAGAGTCGCTTTGGTTGGGTATCAAGGTTGAAAACAAAATGAGTGACCGGGTTGCCCTGATGCAATTGGCCACCCAGTTGGAAAAACGTTTTCCGCAGTCCAAAGAAGCATCCGCTTACCGGCGCGGCGCATTTGATGAGTGAGAAATTTCCCATGGACCAGGTCCTGCAGGCCGCTGATGCGGGTGTCAAAACCGCCACTGCCGGTGTTTTATTAAAAGCTGCGCGTGAGGCCCAAGGGCTTCAGATTGGCGCCCTGGCCGTGACGCTGAAAGTGCCGGTGCGCAAGCTCGAAGCGCTCGAGTCGGATCGTCACGAGACGCTGGGAGATCTGGTTTTCACGCGGGCGCTGGCCGCCAGCGTCTGCCGGGTGCTGAAAATCGATGTTGCACCGGTCCTGGCGGCCTTGCCGCATTCGGAAATGCCGCGTTTCAAGACCGATGATGCCGGCCTCAACACACCGTTCAAAGAGAGCGGTGTCGTTTATGGACAGGCGCTCAAAAGCCGTTTGACCAGCCCCTTGGCGCTGGCCGTGGCCTTGTTGCTGCTCGGGGCCTTGCTGCTTGTCCTGTTGCCTGAAAAAGAGGAATCTGATGTCATGCCCACCAGCGCTCTGCCTGTGACCGAGACCGAAGTGATTCGGGTGGTGCCTGCTGTCGACTTGCCTGCCTCGGAGAGCCCGGTTGCCATTGCTCAGGAAAGTCCAAGCACCCCGTTGCCTGTGGCTGACACGAACGCGGCTGTGTTGGTGCTTGAGTCCCGTGGCGCCTCCTGGGTCGAAATCACGGATGCCCAAGGGGTATTGCAATTGCGCAGAGTCCTGGCTCCCGGGGAACAGGTTCGCTCTCAGGGTCCCTTGCCCTTGTCGGTGGTGCTCGGGCGTGCCGACGATGTGGCGGTCACGGTGCGTGGCCAGCGTCTGGATGTGAGCGCCATGACCAAAGCCAATGTAGCTCGATTTGAGGTGAAGTAATGCAAGAAAACCTGCCCATCGCCATGGCGGCTGCGGCGCCGCGTCGCTCACGCCAGGCACGCATTGTCTGGGGTGACCGTTGCGTGACCGTCGGTGGCGACGCGCCCGTGCGGGTGCAGTCCATGACCAACACCGACACGGTGGACGTGATCGGCACCGCGATCCAGATCAAGGAGCTGGCCCTGGCGGGCTCCGAGTTGGTGCGTCTCACCGTCAACACGCCCGAGGCGGCCCAGGCCGTGGCGCCGATCCGTGAGCAACTCGACCGCATGGGCATTGACGTGCCGCTGGTTGGCGATTTCCATTACAACGGCCACCGTCTGCTGACCGACTACCCGGAGTGCGCCCAGGCCCTGTCCAAGTACCGCATCAACCCGGGCAACGTGGGCAAGGGCGACAAACACGACCGCCAGTTTGGCGCCATGATCGAGGCCGCCATCCGCTGGAACAAGGCGGTGCGCATTGGCGTCAACTGGGGCAGCCTGGACCAGGAACTGCTGGCCAGTTTGATGGACCAAAACAGCCGCCGCAACCCGCCCTGGGGTGCCAAGCCGGTGATGTACGAAGCGCTGATCACCTCAGCATTGGATTCTGCGCAACAGGCGGTTGAGCTGGGGCTGGATCCCAACCAGATCATCCTGTCGTGCAAGGTCAGCGGGGTGCAGGATTTGATCTCGGTTTACCGCGAACTGGCCAAACGCAGCACTTATGCGCTGCACCTGGGCCTGACCGAAGCCGGCATGGGTACCAAGGGCGCGGTGGCCTCGGCGGCAGCGCTGTCCATTTTGCTGCAAGAGGGTATTGGCGACACCATCCGCGTCTCCCTGACACCGCAACCGGGCGAGTCGCGCACCCAGGAAGTGGTGATTGCTTCCGAGATTTTGCAGTCGCTGGAGCTGCGCTCCTTTGTGCCCAGCGTGACCGCCTGCCCGGGCTGTGGCCGCACCACCAGCACCACGTTCCAGGAATTGACGCAGCAGATTGAAGCTTTTCTGCGCGCCCAGATGCCGGTCTGGCGCAGCAAATACCCGGGGGTCGAAAAAATGAAGGTGGCCGTGATGGGCTGCATCGTCAATGGCCCCGGCGAAAGCAAGCAGGCCGACATCGGCATCAGCTTGCCCGGCACCGGTGAGGCGCCGGCTGCGCCGGTCTTCATTGACGGCGAAAAGCGCATGACCTTGCGCGGCGAGTCCATCGCCCAGGAGTTCCAGGCCATTGTTGAAAACTACGTCGAAAAGCGTTTTGGTGCGTCAGCTTCCGTGGCGCCCTGATTTGAATTGTCATGACCGAAACCACTGCACCGAAAATTGAAAAACTGACTGCCGTCAAAGGCATGAACGACGTCTTGCCGCCTGACTCGGCGGCCGTCGAATGGCTGGAAGCCAAAGTGCGCGCCTTGATGGCGCGTTACGCTTACCGCAACATCCGCACCCCCATTGTCGAACGCACGCCCTTGTTCATTCGCGGTCTGGGTGAGGTGACCGACATTGTCGAAAAGGAAATGTACTGCTTTGAGGATCGGCTCAACGGCGACCCGTTGACGCTGCGCCCCGAAGCCACGGCCGGTGTGGTGCGCGCGGCGCTGGAGCACAACCTGCTGTACGACGGCGGCAAGCGCCTGTACTACATGGGTCCGATGTTTCGCCATGAGCGTCCGCAAAAAGGCCGTTACCGCCAGTTTGACCAGATTGGCGCCGAGGCCCTGGGTTTTGCCGGCCCGGAGGTCGATGCCGAACTGATCCTGATGGCCCATGCCCTGTGGCAGGAGATCGGACTGGATGATGTGCGCCTGGAACTCAACAGCCTGGGTCAGGCGCATGAGCGGCTGGAGCACCGCAAGGCGCTGATTGCGCACTTGGAACAACACGCCGAACTGCTCGACGAAGATGCCCGGCGGCGTTTGCACAGCAACCCGTTGCGCATCCTGGACACCAAGAACCCGGCCATGCAGTCGCTGGTGGAAGCGGCGCCCAAGTTGCTTGACTTTTTGGGGGCCCAATCGCTGGCGCACTTCAAGACGCTGACCGACATTTTGCAAGCCAACGGGGTGGCCTACAGCGTGAACCCGCGCCTGGTGCGCGGCATGGACTATTACAACCTGACCGTGTTCGAGTTCACCACCGACCGCCTGGGTTCGCAGGGCACCGTGTGTGCGGGTGGGCGCTACGACTACCTGTTCGAGCAGCTCGGTGGCAAGCCGGCCCCGGCCGTCGGTTGGGCGCTGGGGGTGGACCGGGTACTGGCGCTGGCTCGCGGCGCTGGCCTGCCCGATGTGGGGCCGCAGCTGGATGCCTATGCCATCGTCACCGACACCCGGGACTTGCCCCTGGTGTTGTCCACGCTGCAGCATTTGCGCGCAGCGGGCGTCAGCGTGCAGATGCACGCCAGCACGGGTGAGGCCATGGGCAGCATGAAGAGCCAATTCAAACGCGCCGACGCCAGCGGCGCACGCTTTGCCCTGATTTTTGGCCAGGATGAAATCCAGGCCCATCAGGTCACCGTCAAACCGCTGCGTGACGCCAGCGCTGTTCAGCAACTGCGTTCGCTTGCCGGCGTGGCGGGCTGGGCCGCCACCCTACAATCGGTCGCTTAACGAAATACCCTTATGGCCAACCAATTAGACCTCGAAGAACAAGAACAGCTTGACCAGATCAAGCATTTCTGGAAGCAGTACGGCAACGCCATCACCTGGGTGCTGATTGTGGTGATGGGCGCCTTTGCCAGCTGGAATTTTTACCAGTATTGGCAGCGTAGCCA
>JBASJO010000089.1:0-1538 GCA_049655365.1 Rhodoferax sp.
GTCAACTCCAGGGTCAGCCCATGACGACCCTCTGGCCAGACACCGACATTTGCCTGCTGGGCCGTGGCCTGCAACGAGGCGGCGATGAATTGCAGCAGGGCCGTGAACTCAGGGAGGTCTACCCGGGTGAGCAAATCATCGGCGCTGGCATAAAAGCTGCCTTCAGCGGCAGCTGAATCGGTTACGCGCAGGGTGTTGAAAACCCGGGCCAGCACCGGGTTGACTTCCGGCGCCCGCGCAAAGCGGTGCACGGCCATCGGCACCGGCCAGTGTCGTTGCATCATGCCCGCCGTTGCTTCCGTAGTCACACCGTTGCCTCGCCAGCGGGAAGTTCCAGCGTCCAACCGGTCCGCAGCGCCAGTTGCTGCACGTCCTCCAGCGTGTCGAGATCCGTGACAAAACGGACGTTGGCGGTGTCATGCACATGCACCAGCTCGGGCTGGCGCTCAATCAGGTGACGACAGCCCAGATGGGTGTCACTCGCCAGAATCTGGGCGCGGGCCACCTCATCCAGCAGAATCGGGTTGCCGCGGTGACCATTGACCACCGGCACCAGCACGTTGCCGCCGGGGCGCTTCTTGAAGGCCGCCATCAACTCGGTCAAATCCCCGGTCCCGATCAGCGGCTGGTCCGCCAGCACGATGAACACGGCATCGAAGTTGCCATGGAGTGCCGCCAGACCCACCCGCACCGAGCCCTGCTGGCCCTCGCGGTAGTCGGGATTGTGGGCCAGCGTGATTGGAAAACTCTGCACCTGGGCTTCCACCGCCGCGCGTGCATGGCCCGTGACCACCACGACTTCATCCACCCCGGCGCCGCTGAGCGCAACCAGTTGCCGATTGATCAGTGGCACGCCCTGCAGGCGGATCAGTGACTTGGCCACGCCGCCCATGCGCGCGCCCTCGCCGGCAGCCAGCACGACCGCCCCAATCCGCAGGCGGGGGTAAAGCCCGCCTCCCTGTTTAAGCAAGCATCCCATGGTCAAATTTCCTGAAGTTATAAACGTGGTTGAAAAAAGGTTCAGGCCAACAGCTCGGGCAGTCGTTCCAGACTGGCCAGATTGTGCGCCGGCATGAAGCGTGTGACATGGCGCGCCGCCAGTGCCATCGCCGCCGACCGGGGCACCTGGACCGTCGGGTGCAACCAGCACACGCGGGCACCGCGGGCGCGCACCTGCGCCAGCACCTCGGCCAGTGCTTCGGGCTCATCGGTGTCAAAGCCATCGCTGAACACCATGAACAGGTCCCCGCGTGTCAAGGTCCGGCCCAGGTGCTGATGCAGCGCCTCGTGCAGGCAGCTGGCGATGCGGGTGCCGCCGCCAAAGCCGAAGGTCACCGCGTTGACCTTTTCCTGCACGCGTTCGCTGCGCCGTTTTAAGAGCGGTGTCACATCCGCCAGCCGGGTATGAAAAACAAAGGCCCGCGCGTCCATGACCTCGACAAAGGCCCGGGTCAGCCGCAGGAAGAACTGGGCATGCACTTCCATGGAGCGGCTCACATCCACCAGCACCACCACGCGCGGCTGGCGGCGCCGGCGGC
>JBASJO010000090.1:0-3326 GCA_049655365.1 Rhodoferax sp.
ACTTCAGTCGACCATGAACCAAGCATTGCTTCATCACAGGGCAATCAACTTGGTGCCGGCATAGGCCAGCAGCACCGACAGCAGCGAACGAATGGCGCGCTCGGGCACGCGGGTCATGAAGTGCGAACCGAGCCAAATGCCGGGCAGCGAGCCCGCCAACAGCAGGCTCAGCATCGACCAGTCGACCGAGCCCAGCGAGGCATGGCCGGCGCCGGCCACCAGCGTCAGCGGCACGGCATAAGCAATGTCGGCAGCCACAATGCGAGGCAGCGGCAGCAAGGGGTAGAGCAGCATCAGCGCGGTGACACCAATGGCACCGGCGCCCACCGAGGTCAGCGACACCAGCGTGCCGATCAGGGCGCCTAGCAGCAGCGGCAGGCTCCAGTGGCGCGGCGTGGTGGCCACGGCCTCCTGGCCGTCGGCAATCCGCACCGGCGCGGTCTTGCCACGCACGGCCTTGTACAGGGTGGCGGCAGCGGTCAGTAGCAGGGCCACGCCCAGTGTCGAGGTCATGATCTGTTGAACGGCGGCATCGGCCGGGCCGACGTTCTTGAGCACCCACAGCGTGATGAGTGCAGCCGGAATGCTGCCCGCGCTGAGGTGCAGCACCACGCGCCAGGGCACCAGGCCGGAGCGCGCCATCTTCACGGTGCCGCCCATTTTGGTGAAGGCCGCAAACAGCAGGTCGGTGCCGACCGCCATGTAGGGCTTGACGCCGAAGACAAAAATCAGGATGGGCGTCATCAGCGAGCCGCCGCCGACACCGGTCAACCCGACGACGACTCCGACAAAAAACCCGGCAGAAATGAGAGCAATTTCAAACATGGGGTGAACTTTACGGGTCAACCCTTATATTTCAAACTACATTTTCATGATTACCATATATTTAAAAAAGAATATAAAGATTTTTTATTCACACTAGACCCAGCCCAAAGCCCCCACCAACGCGCCAGCCCCCAACAGCCATAGCAAATGCAGTCGGGTGCGCCAGACCAGCACTGCCACGGCGACGGTCAGCAGCCACAGCGGCCAATGTGACAGGTTGGCGCCGTGGGCGGCGGTGAGGATCCATCCGGTGGCGATCAACAAAGCCACCACCACCGGCGCCAGGCCTTGCTTGAAGGCACGCACGGCGCGCAGTTCACGGTTCTGGTGACCCCAGCGGCTGGCCACAAAGGTGAGCGTGGTGCTGGGCAGCAAGATGCCCAGCATGGACAACAGCACGCCAGCCAAGGCGCTGCCCCAGCCGACCCAGCCTGCGCCCAGGCCGCCGCCCGCATTCAGGCCCACATGCCAGCCCATCAGCGCGACAAACAACACGTTGGGTCCAGGCGCGGCCTGGGCGATGGCGATCGAGGCGTTGAACTGGCCGTCAGACAGCCATTGGTTCTGGTCGACCAGCGTGCGGTGCATGTCGGGCACGGTGGTGATGGCACCGCCCACGGCCAGCAGCGACAGCGATAAAAAATGCGTCAGCAGCGCCAGCCAGTCGGCGGGCGTCATGGCGCACCCTTCTCAAGGCGGCCCAGTTGGCGGTAGGCCCACAGCGCGCCCAGACCGCCCAGGCCCAGCAGCACCCAGATCAGCGGCAGCCGCAGCAGCGCAATCGCCACAAAGGTCACTGCGGCCAGTCCATAACAAACAGCGCTTCCCAGCACGTTGCCCTTCAGGGCCGACAGCAGCCGCAGGCCCGTGGCCACAATCATGCCCGCCGCCACCGCGCCCATGCCACGCAACGCGCCTTGCACCGCCACGGAATCCGAGACGCCGGAAAAAAGTGCGGCCAGCATCAGCACAATGACCATCGGAAAGCTCAACATGCCGGCCAATGCCACCATGCCGCCACGCACGCCAAAGTAGCGGTCGCCAATCATCAGCGACAGGTTCACCACGTTGGGGCCGGGCAGTACCTGGGCCACCGCCCAGTCTTCGACAAACTGGGCCGGTGTCAGCCACTGCTTCTTGTCCACCAGTTCGCGCTGGGCAATGGCCAACACACCGCCAAAACCCTGTAACGCTAGGGCATTGAAGGCCCAAAAAAGCGCGCCCAGCGAGCTGGGACCGGGCGGTAATGAAGGTGCAGGAAAGGGCAAGTGGGTTGGCTGAGCAGGGCTTGAGTTGGGCATGTCGCAATTATCTGCGGCGGCAAGCCCGCCGGATGGGCCTGCGGGCGACGGCGGGTCACTTTGGCAGGACATGATGGCCTTGGCAGCAAGTTATCATGACGCCTCGATGTGCCCGGCTTGGCGGTTCGCCGGGCTGCTTCCTCACTTTTGTCGTTTTTCAGATCCCTGTGCGTCTCAATTCCATCAAGTTATCAGGCTTCAAGTCGTTTGCCGAGCCCACCAATTTTTTGCTTCCCGGGCAACTGGTGGGCGTGGTCGGGCCCAATGGCTGCGGCAAATCCAACATCATGGACGCGGTGCGCTGGGTGCTGGGCGAGAGCAAGGCGTCGGAGCTGCGCGGCGAGTCGATGCAGGACGTGATTTTCAACGGCACTACCACGCGCAAGCCGGCCAGCCGCGCCAGCGTGGAGCTGGTGTTCGACAACGACGACCACCGCGCCGGCGGCCAGTGGAACCAGTTTGGCGAGATCGCGGTCAAGCGCGTGCTGACCCGCGATGGCAACAGCAGCTACCTGATCAATAACCAGGTGGTGCGCCGGCGCGACGTGCAAGACGTGTTTCTGGGCACGGGCTTGGGGCCGCGCGCCTACGCCATCATTGGCCAGGGCACCATCAGCCGCATCATCGAGAGCAAACCCGAGGAGCTGCGGCTGTTCCTGGAGGAGGCGGCGGGTGTGTCCAAGTACAAGGAGCGCCGCCGCGAAACCGAGAACCGCTTGGGTGACACCCGGGACAACCTGACCCGGGTGGAAGACATCCTGCGCGAGCTCAATGCCAATCTCGACAAGCTGGAAAAACAGGCGGAAGTCGCGCAAAAGTACAACGCATTAACCGCCACCGGCAGCTTGAAACAGCACCAGCTCTGGTTTCTGAAGCGCGCCGAGTCGCAGACGGAGCAGGGCCGGATCCAGGCCGAGGGCCTGGCTGCCGTCAACGCGCTGGAGAGCCGCATGGCCGACCTGCGCCACATCGAGTCGGAACTGGAAACGGTGCGCCAGGCCCATTACGCCGCTGGTGACCAGGTCAATCAGGCGCAAGGCAGGTTATACGAGGCCAGTGCCGAGGTGGGCCGACTGGAGGCCGAGATCCGCTTTGTGGTGGAAGGGCGCCAGCGAGTTGAATTGCGGCTGCGCACCTTGGCCGAGCAGGCCACCGAATGGGCGACCCGCCGCATGGACGCCGAGGCCGCACTGGAAGACT
>JBASJO010000091.1:0-2527 GCA_049655365.1 Rhodoferax sp.
AGGTCGGCCAGCAGGCCGGTGCCGGGCAGCAAGGGTACACCGGCCTCAAGGGCCAGCGCACGGGCGGTATGCTTGAGGCCGAAGGTGCGCATTTGCTGTGGTGTGGGGCCGATAAAGGCCAGCCCGGCCGCCTCGCACAGCTCGACAAACTGGGCGTTCTCCGACAGAAAACCGTAGCCCGGATGAATGGCCTGGGCACCCGTGGCCTGCGCGGCCTCGATGATGCGCTGCATCGCCAGGTAACTGCCCGCCACCGCCGCCGTGCCCACACACACGGCCTCGTCGGCCATGGCCACGTGGGCGGACTCGGCGTCGGCCTCCGAATAAATGGCCACCGCGCCCACACCCATCTGGCGCAGCGTGCGGATGATGCGGCAGGCAATGGCACCGCGATTGGCTACAAGTACTTTTTTGAACATGGTCAGATCAGATCAGGAGGCAGGTCGTCCTGCCGGGCATGAACACAGGAGCGGTCGTCCGGCCTGCAAGTTGGGGTGTCAGGCCGGGGTCCAGACCAGGCAGCGCACCGGTGTCGGGTTGTAGGCGTTGCACGGGTTGTTGAGTTGCGGGCAGTTGGAGATCAGCACCACCACATCCATCTCGGCGCGCATCTCGACATATTTGCCGGGCGCCGACACGCCGTCCTCAAACGTCAGCCCGCCCTCGGGTGTGACCGGCACGTTCATGAAGAAGTTGAGGTTGGAGGCGATGTCGCGCTTGTGCAGGCCATAGGGGCTGTTGGCGATGGCGGCCATGAAGCTGTCACGGCAACTGTGCATGGCGCGCTTTTCCAGCGCGTAACGCACCGTGTTGCTTTCGCAGGAACAGGCGCCGCCCAGCGTGTCGTGTCGACCACAGGTGTCGGCCACAATGGTCAGCATGGGCCGGCCTTCGCTGGACATCAAGACGCTGCCCAGGCTCAGGTACAAAGCGCCCTGGGCCTGGATGGTGTGCGTGAGGCTGTAGTGTTCCTCGGGGTCATCGGCATTGAAGAACAGGGTGTCCACGGCCTGGTTACCTTCGAGGTCGACAATGCGAAAAATCTGGCCTTTGGTGAGCTTTTGCAGCCAGGGCTCGCCCGCTGGCACGATGGCATCCACAACGGCATTCACGGGGTCAAGATCGCTGAGTTGAAGGGTGGCAGACATGGTGGGTTTCCTTGGAATGAAAGTTCAGACGAATGGGCTGTTGGGCATACACGGGTTCACAGAAACCAGCGTTCGGTGTTGATAAAGCCACGTCCGTTTTCCGGGCAGTGCAGGCGGCAGGGGTCGCTGGCACCGGCTGTGCCTGAGCGCCAGGCGGTCAGTTGCACCGGCCCGGGGGCGTAGGCCGGCGCCGGGTCCAGCGGGTGCGGCGCCGCGGACAGTACGACCAGCACATTCATCTCACAACGCAAATCCACATGCTGCCCGGCCTGTCGGTGTGCCGACTCGAACTGCAGGCGGCCCTGCGTATCAGCAGTCACTTTGCTGAAAAAGTTGACATTGGCATTGAGGTCGCGCCGGCCCAAGCCCCATTTGTTGAGTTCCACCACCAGCCCATCCTGGCCACTGCGGAACATGCCGTTGCGGTGTTCCTGGTACCGCGCCTGGCCATACTTCTTGGCGACGCCGTCCGCATCCAGCACCCCGGAAAACGTGTCGTGCCAGCCGCAGCTGTCCTCGGTGATGGAACACAGCACCCGCCCCATGTCCGAGTAACACACATGGCCCTGCGTCAGAAAAGCCGTGTGCTGGGCCTTGAGCGTGTCGGGCATGTTGTAGCGCTCGGTCTTTTCTTCCTGGTTGAAAAACAGCGCGGACACATTGGCGTTGCCGTTGAGGTCGGTCAGGCGCAGCGTGGTACCACGGCGCAGCAGACCCGACCAGTGGCAGCCACCGGGCAGGGCTTCCTCCCACAGCACCAGCTCAGGCGAAAAGGGAGTAGACGAGGCGGGCACGGCGGCGCGGGTCAGGGCGGGTAAATCGGCGAAAGTGATGGGCATGGTGGGCTCGCTTGGGGATGGGTGGTGGGTGTGTTTGGCGTGCTCAGACGGCAGCGCTTTGCAGGTTGAGTTGTTCCAGCATGTCGAGGTCAGTCGTGATGCCGGTGCTCTCGCGAATACGCGCCAGGATCTCGGCACGCAAGGCCCGAAACGGCTCGCTGTGCTTCATGTCCTGCGTGCGTCGCGCCGGCAGTGGCACCGGGAAAATACTGTGAATGCGCCCCGGGCGCGGCTGCATCAGCACCACGCGCTGGCCCAGATACACCGCCTCTTCCACGTCATGGGTGACAAACACGATGGTGGTTTTTTCGATGCGATGAATGTGCAAAATCAGGTCGTGCATGACCTCGCGCGTTTGCGAATCAAGGGCGCCAAAGGGCTCGTCCATGAGCAAAATAGACGGCCGCCCCATCAGCGCGCGGGCAATGGCCACGCGCTGCTGCATGCCGCCCGAAAGCTGGTTCGGGTAGGCGTCGCGCACCTTGTTCAGGCCGATCAGATTGAGCAGGGCGTCGGCACGGCCCGAAGCCGCCTCCACAT
>JBASJO010000092.1:0-16779 GCA_049655365.1 Rhodoferax sp.
GAGCAGCGGTACCAGCAGCACCAGGCCGATGAGGGCCGTGGCAAAACCCAACAAGGTCAGCAGCATGATGAGGGCAGCCCAAAAGGCCATGGGCACCGGGTTGGCAAAAATCACCTGCCAACTCGCCGCGATGGCCTGCCCGATGCTGACCTGACGGTCCAGCAACAGGGGGATAGTGATGACCGTCGAGGCAAAAATGGGGGCCACCAGCGCCCCACCCAAGGCCAGCCAGATCTCGAACAGCCAACCCTCCCTGGCCAACATCACCTGCTCAATAAAGACCAAGGGCGAGGTGATGGGCACCGGTGCCAGCCAGGTGATCAGCCCCGCAGAAACAAGTACCCAGGCGGTGCCCGCCAGCGCCAGCAAGACACCAAACTGCACCAGGCGCCACTGCGCCTCGCCCCAGGCTTGCACCCGGCCATGTTTCCAGTTGAGCCAAGTTTCCAGCACCTTGGCCAAACCGGGTTTGTCACCACGCTCCAGACCACGGCTCAAGGCATACAGGCTGGTGGCCAGCACCGGGCCCACCAACAAAAAACCCGAGAACGCACCAGCCATGAACCAGAAACGATCATGCGCCAGCCACAGCATGACCGCGCCAATCAGTGCGATCGCCACCCCGTGCAAAACGCTGATCCAGCCGCAGTGGATCAGGTCATGCCAGGCCCTGAGCAACCACGAGATCGGCTGAGCCGTGCCAATGGTACGGACGATGATCGAGGCGCTGGAGGAAGCCGGATTTCGGGCAGATGGCAAAGAGTTGGACATGGCTGGTAAAAAATGAAACAGGCGAATATTGCCACAAGCAGGCAAGCGGGCCGTTGCGGGTCCAAAAAGACCAAGGGCGGCATCCGCGCTTCGCGAATGCCGCCCCTGAGGGTTTGGCGCCAGCAAGCTGACCCGTCAGAACTTATATCTTGGGTTGCATCATGCCCTTGCCACCGTGCAGGCCCCTGTGTGAACCGCGGCCCTGCATGGCCTGGGCATCAAACACTTTTTGCTGTTCCGGTGTCAGCACCGCATAAAACGCCTTGGTTGACATGGCGCGCTGGTCCATGGCGGCGGTCATCTCGCCCATGTGCTGGGCACGCAGCTCTTTCATTTTGTCCAGGCGCTCGGGCGTGGTGAGCTTGCTCATGTCAGGCATGGCCGCAGGCTGGCCTTTCATGCCAGCAGGGGCTTTGTGACTGGCCAGAAAGTCGGTCCAGGCCGCTTCTTGCGTCGGGGTGATCTTGAGTTGCACTTTCAGGGCCGCGTGGCGTTTGTCCATCATGGCCTGCATCCGGGCCGGATCCAACCTGCCCATGCCGTGGCGGCTCATGCCCTGGCCTTGCATATAGCCATAGGGTCCGGTCATGTCGCACTGAGCGCCAGCCATGGGGGCTTGTGAGTAGGCCAGACCGGCCGCCAGCATCAAACCGGCAACCAGGGAAATTTTGAGATTGGTTTTCATCGTCATGTCCTTCAAGTTAAGACCAATGACCAGAAAGCGGCATCGGCGTGAAGAGAAGTGTGCGCCGCCTGTGTATCGCGACCATAAGGATGCGTGAAAGCTTTGTAAAGTTTTTCAGCCCGTTTTTTCCGGAATTAATGGGATGATTGGCGGTTTCGCATCGTCGTTATTTTTAGAAAGTTCTCTGTGTTCAAGAATGTCATCATGTACCGCATCGCTCCGGGTTGGAGCCTGACCGCCGAGGAAGTGGAGGCGCGCCTGCAAGACAACCCCTTTGTTGAATGTGGTGCCAGCCAGGAAAAATCAGTGGGGTGGGTGGCACCGCGTGGCGAGGCCAACGGACCGCTGCTGGAAGCGGTGGCAGGCCAATGGATTTTGAAGCTCATGCTTGAGGTCCGTGCCCTGCCCGCCTCGGTGGTCAACCGCAAGGCCCAGGAGCGGGTCGCCCAGATCGAAGCCAGCACCGGCCGAAAACCAGGCAAAAAGGAGACCCGTGACCTGAAGGACGACATCCGGTTAGAGTTGTTGCCGATGGCGTTCACCAAACAGTCCAGCACCCGGGTCTGGCTCGACCGGGAAGCGCAGTTACTGGTGACCGATGCCGGCAGTCAGGCCCGTGCTGACGAGCTGATCACCCTGCTGGTGCAAGGCCTGCCGGGCCTGGCCTTGAGTTTGATCGACACCCAGATCTCGCCGGGCGCCGCCATGGCCGACTGGCTGGTCAGCCAGGAAGCCCCGCAAGGCTTCAGCGTGGACCGGGAGTGTGAACTCAAGGCCGCCGATGAATCCAAAGCGGTAGTGCGTTATGCCCGCCACAGGCTCGATACCGAAGAGGTCAAACAACACATCGAGGGCGGCAAAATGCCCACCCGCCTGGCCCTGACCTGGAATGACCGCGTCTCGTTCGTACTCACCGAGGGGCTGCAACTGAAAAAGCTGGCTTTTCTTGACGTGGTGTTTGAAGGCGCCAGCGCTGGCAAGGACGACGGCTTTGACGCCGACGTGGCGATTGCCACCGCTGAGTTGCAAAAGGCGCTGCCCGCGCTGCTCGAAGCGCTGGGGGGTGAGCGGGTTCTGCCCGGCTGAGTCAAGCCAGGCACTTACTTTGGCCAATCAGGGCACCGGTCGCGTGCTCAGTGGCCTGTTGACGCTGACCGTGGTCAGGCCCAGCGCCTGCCAGTCCGTCATGCCACCGCGGTAGTATGAGATTTTTTCGACCGGATAGCCCATCCTCACGATGATGGCGATGCCGGCGGGACTTTGCAGGCACATCGGGCCATGACAGAACGCCACGATCTTGATGGCTCTGGCGCAGTCCCAGGACTTATCTGAACGGCGTTGACAACCCAGCACATCGAGCCGGTCTTCCAGCTCGTTGTAGGGAATGTGGTAGCTGTTGGGGATGGTGGCTTTCAGCGGCTCATCTTCGTCGCGCATGTCGATGACCATGGTGGTCGGGTCGTTGAGGGCGTGCAACACCTCGATCTCGGTGACCGGGGTGACGCCGACCTGCGGCACCAGCGCCTGCACAAAGCCCTTACCAACGCCACCGGCTGTTTTGCTGCGCTTGATCACCAGGGGCCCGCCGGGCGTTTGCACCACAAACTCGGTGCTGTCCCGGGTGATGCGCAGCGGCTGGTCGTCCGTGGCCTGCGCCCACCCGGCCCAGGCCATGCCCAGCGCAACAGCCCAGATCATGCGTTTGTTCATTGCTTGGCCATCCGGGTCAGTGAAAGACAGCTGACCCAGGTGCGGGAATGGCTGGCACTGGCTTCAGCATCCGGCCGTTTTCTTGAACGACTTGCTGGTGTTCTTGCCATCTTTTTCAAAGCGGGCACGGATCTCGTCGCCTTCGACGATGCGCTTGTCCTTGAATTTCTCCAGGGTCAGGTCATCGGTGATGGTGATAGTGACCGGTGCGCCCGTCTTGTCCTTGAGCACGGCGGTGGCCGACTTGCCGTCAGCGGCCATCGTGATCTTGGTGATCGGGCCGACCAGTTTGCCTTCGTCGGCCAAGGCATTGACGCTAAAGGCCGCGCCGGACAGGCCCAGCACGGCGGCGATGATCAGGGAAGAAAGTTTGGATTTCATGGTGTACTCCTAAATGAAATGAATGGGTAAAGATCAGAACTTGACTTCAAAAGTGGCATACAGGTTGGTGGCGTCTTCCAGCGGCGTGGTGGTCATCAGGTTGCCATTGACATCGCCGATGGCAACCGGTGCGCCAACCCAGTTGTTGCTGCCGGTGTAGTCAAACTTGTAGTACTGCACACCAACGCGGAAAAACGCCTTGCTGAAGAAGCTTGAAATGGGCTGGCGGTCCAGTTCCTGGATGTAATAGGCTTCATAAACGTCGCCACGGGTACCCATTTTGGCGGTCCACATGTCGTCTGCGGCCGGGGCAAAGGTAATCCAGTTTTTCGAGCCATGGTTCCACTCGAAACCAAACTTGGACCGCGAAGGCAGGTCATACCGCACGCCAAGGGCCACTGCGGTGCCCTTCTTGTTGCTGGGCGCTTCCGGGTTGAAAAAAGCACCGGTCATCAAACCCTGAAAGCCAAACTGGGCTGACACATTGTTGTTCGGGCGCGTGATGCTCATGCCCACATCGCCGAAAACCTGCAGGGTGCCAGGTCCGACATTCTTGTGCGTGCTCATGAAGCCGACACCAAACCAGTCGATATCACCCAGATTGGTTTTCGGCGCCGTGTTGCCAAAATAGGTGTTGCTCATGGTGGGCGCATCAAAGATGTTCATGCCGCGGTTCCACTGTAGCCAGACACGCAGCGGGTCGGTATCGATCGGCACCAAAGAGATGCCCACCATGTCGGTGTCTTCGAGCGAGTTGCCGGTAGAGTTAGTAAAACCGCTCTCAAAACCACGGCCATAACAAAACTTGGCATAGGCACCAGGCAAGGCATCAATCTCGGGTGCATAACCCAGGGTGACGCCGTCAAAGGCGTAGTCCACCAGCAACGAGGGTGTGCCGCCATTGCCGGGTCGAACTGCCGTGTTGTTGCGCAAATTGCTCGGCGCACCGCCGGTCGACGGCCTGCGCCCCACCGACAACCACATTTCCTGGTCGGCAATGTTGCTCCAGGTGGCATAGACGCGGTCCACATTCAGGTTGCTGCTGGAGGGCACATGACTGAGCGTGCCATCAAAGACACCGACCCGGTCGGCAAAAAACGGCGCGCTGCCGGCATTGGTGACGGCGCTGTCAGTCTGTGAACCAAACACCTTGTACATGGCCAGGTTGGCGGTGACCGACACATCCTGCGTGGCCTTGGCGTTCAGGTTAAGGTTGAAGCGGTTGCTGTAGAGGCTGGAGTTTTTGGGTTTGTAGGCGGGAACCGTCACGGCATAGGCGCCCAAAGCTGGCATCATTCCGTCGACCATCGGCTGGAATGCGACCGCCTGATCGTAGGTTTGGACGCCCATCATGGCACTGCTGAATTGAGCCAACCCAGCCAGGTTCACTGCGGCGGTGCCGGTCGTATCCGTGAGCATGGCTGTTTGCAGCGAAGTCTGCGCATTGGCAAAGGTTGCCGAGACATCGGTAAAGGTCTTGCTCTGCCCTTCCAGATAGTCGTAGCGAAAACGGTAATCACCGCCAATGGTGAGCCACTTGCTGAGCGATTTACCTTCCAGCCTGGTGACCTGGCTCTTCAGCTCGGCGACCTCGGTTGACTCGGTCTTGGCGGCCACCGCCTTGACTTGCTCTGCCGTCTGGGCCGAGGTGACTTCGTTCGCCTTGACCTGGGCTTTCAAGGCCTCCAGTTCGCGCGACATTGCCTCAATCTTGCTCATCAAATCAGCATCTGCCGCGCTGGCGGCCAGCGGCATCAACATGCCTGCGATCAATGCGACCAGCAGTTTTTTCTGAAACCTCTTGTCCATGAATAACTCCAAATGTTTAAACAATAAAAATTTATGTGCTGCGTTAATGTTTTTTTCCAGGTGCAGCGTCGTCCCCGAGGTCTTCCCAACCGGTAATCATGGCCTTCACCTGCGAGGTGATCTTGTGGCCGGTGGTGGCCAGATACAGGTGCGAGATCAGGAAGGCCAACATCAGGAAGGCACCCAGCGTATGGCCGGTCGCAATCCATTGCAGTTGCAGTTTCCCCAATCCCCAGGCCTGCCAGTCGGCATAAAACAGATAGAGCCAGCCGGTCAACCAGAGCAGCGGACTGAGCAGCGTCAGAACGGCCAGATAGGTCAGGCGTTGCAGCGGGTTATGTTTGTTACTCAGGCTGGGGCGGAACGGATGAGTCTCGTCCTTGAAAATGCCCGATGAGTAATATTTCGCAATGACAAAGATATTGTGGGTGGTTGGGATGTAATGGCGCCACTCGCCGGAAGTGACATGCCAGAAGATGGCAAAGATCCACAGCCCCACCAAGGTCCAGGCGGCAATGGTGTGGTAAGCCACCGCCTTTTCGAAGCCGAAGAGAGAATAGGTTCCATGGACTTCGAAACCGGTCAGCAGCATGAAAATGATCAGTGCCGCCTGGCACCAGTGCCAGAACCGCTCGAAGGGTTTGAAGAGATAAACGCGTGCCATGATGAGTCTCCTGATTAACGATTGCGCTTGTTCGCCACGATGCGAATCAAGCCATGACCGAGGACCCCGAGCAGGGTCAGGGTGGCCAGTAACCAACCCCCGATTTCGAGCCACTGGGCGTGGTCGCGGCTGCGACCCGGCATATAGACACCATCAATCTGGTTTAGCCGACCGGCGTTGGCGTGGCACTCGACACAACCCAGCGCTTTTTCTTTCGGCGCCACCATGTGATTGATCGCCCACATGCTCTCGGTCTCGATAAAGTCCACCTGCCCAGAAAACTTGACACCGCCTTTGGCCATACCAGCCTCTACCGCTTTCACCCAATCCAGGTTTTTCCAGTAGGCCGTGTCGTCATTGCCCGCCAGGTGGGTGATGACCAGCGACTTGTTGATGGGATCGTATTGCTGCTTGCCGCGGAACACCTTGATCGGCCAGATCATGGACTTGCCATCGGTGGCGCTGCCCTCAAAGCCGTTGATCTGAATCGGCTTGTCGCCCTTCTCGATCTTGTCGCTGATCAAGGTGTATTTGTTCGTGCCGTTGAACCAGACGTATTCAGGTGTGACGTTCTCGGCCCAGGTGAAGTCGCCCTTGATCGTCATGTAGGTGTCATAGTCGTTTTCGTCGCGCAGGGTCTGGAATTTGCCATCCTTGTCAAGCTTGCCGGCGGTCGACCAGTCCCAGGTCATCTTGGTTGGAACACCGCCACGCGCGAAGGCTGGAATGTGGCAGGTCTGGCAGGCGATTTTGGCGGTGTGATCATTGAGCTTGGCCACCTGGTGCGGTGCCTGGCCGTGGCAAGCCTGGCAGGTGGCGGGATTGGTCTTGTCGCCGGCGCCGCGCAGGTGTGCAGCTTCCTTATCCTTGGCCGTGGGGGCATAGCGACTGCCCGACACCTGGTGGCCATCGGTCTTGTGACAGGTGGCGCAGGAAAAGTTCAGTCCCTCGGTGTCCATGTGCACGTCAAGCGCCTTGTCCGGTGCCTCGAGCGAGCTGTCCAGATCGCCGTGTTTGACGCCGTCACCGCCGCCGCCCTTGAAATGGCATGCACCGCAGGTATTGCGTGTGGTGGGACCGACTTTCTGGGCAATTTCTTTCAGGTTGATGCCCCTGACGATCTTGCCCGAACCGGCGGGAAACTCAGTGTCCTTGGCCACCGGGTTGCCGGCAAAACCACTCGGTTTGGAATACTTGCCAGTGTGGTCATGACAGGCCAGGCAGTCCACGTTTTCTTGCGAGGCAAAGTCAAACGTGTCGTCTTTCCAGCCGTAGCCAATGTGGCAGCTGTTGCAGGCCGCTTCGTTTGATTTCACCGACGTACAAAAGTTGTTGACGACGTGTTTTTTACCCAGTACCTGCTTGGTGTCCGGGTTGACGTATTCCCATTTCCAATGCTGGGTCTGATGGATTTGCTTGGAAGCCTCGGTGTGGCAGCTCAAACAAGCCTTTGTCACGTCGGGGCCAGAAGCAAAATCCTGGTCTAGAATTTTGAACTTACTGTGATCCGCGGTGGATTGAGGCACCTTGAGCGGTGTTGTTTCAGTGACTGCCGAAGCTGATTGAAGCAAAAAAATGGCGGTTAAAACGCCGATCAAGAAATTCGGTATACGCATCAAGAACTCCGTACTAGTCAAATGCTGTTCGCTGGTAGCCGTTGCAAACCAACAACAACATAGGGTTAATACTAATTCTTCCCCCTGCTTAAATCTCTGATTTAAATCAACACATTTAGAATAATTTATATATTTACATGCTTAG
This sequence comes from Rhodoferax sp., assembly GCA_049655365.1. Classification (GTDB taxonomy): domain Bacteria; phylum Pseudomonadota; class Gammaproteobacteria; order Burkholderiales; family Burkholderiaceae_C; genus Rhodoferax. Next base: position 7,782 of record JBASJO010000092.1, read on the forward strand.
TAAATCATTTATGGATTTTTCAAAATTCAGTTGTTTTGTTTCCGCTGGATCCTTCGTTCCAGAGTCTGATCGTCGGTTGGAACGAAAAAAAGCGGCTTAAAGCCGCTTTTTGAGCGTTCATTTTTTTTCGTCTATTTTTTCACAGAGCAGGTGTTCCAGCCAAAAATGGCATAGGGCGGGCACCAGCCAATGGCTCCCGTGGCCAGCGGCACCACGCCCAGCCAACCCCAGACACCGATGGTGCCAGTCAGTGTCAAACCAATCAGTACCAGACCGAGCACGATGCGCAAAATGCGGTCAATACCGCCAACATTTGATTTCATGAAAACTCCTATTTGATCAGTTGAAGTCACAAAGTATCGCATCGCTCCCCGGCTCAAGCCGCAACGGTGTATCCTTCTTCGGCAATAGCCTGGGCCAAAGCGTCGCGCGGTTGTTCGGAATCGACTTCGACGCGATTCTGGGTGCGGTCGGCTGTTACCTCTGCGGCACGGTCGAGCTGGCGCACGGCACGCACCACCGCTTTTTCACAATGTTCACAGGTCATGCCGGTCACGGTAAAAATTTGCTTCATTTCAAATCCCTGGAAAATACGCAGACAACAAAAGCGCGTATTGTGAACCTTGTCAGCAACCCCCAGCTTAACTTCAATGACGACATCCCAAACCCTAGCGTCCACCCTGCGTGTTGATCTTGGCATTCACGGCATGACTTGCGCGTCGTGCGTGGGCCGTGCTGAGCGGGCCCTGAAAAAAGTGCCCGGCGTGAAAGAGGCCAGCGTCAACCTGGCGACCGAATCGGCGCGGGTGAGCTTCGAGCCTTCCGAGCAGATGGAGGCCCGCCTGCGCCGTGCCGTGCGCGATGCCGGCTATGAGCCGGTGGCTGCCAATGCCGCCATCGACGCACCTGCTGAATCAAGTTGGGCCGGCTTTGGTCCTGTGGCAGTCGGCCTGGCGTTGTCCTTGCCGCTGATGTTGCCGATGCTGGGTGATTTGTTTGGCCAGCACTGGATGCTGCCGGCCTGGCTGCAGTTTGTGCTGGCCACGCCAGTGCAGTTCATTCTGGGCGCACGTTTTTACAAGGCAGGCTGGCATTCGCTCAAGGCGCTGAGCGGCAACATGGACTTGCTGGTGGCCATGGGCACCAGCGCTGGTTGGGCACTTTCGGTCTGGCTGTGGCTGAGCGCTGCCCCCGACGCCATGCCGCACCTTTATTTTGAAGCTTCCGCCGTGGTGATCACACTGGTGCTGCTGGGCAAGTGGCTCGAAGCCCGGGCCAAACGCCAGACCACCTCGGCCATTCGCGCGCTGCACGCCTTGCGACCCGAAACAGCGCACTTGCTGGGGCTCGACGGTGAAGTCGATGTGCCGATTGATGAAGTGCTGGTGGGTGACGAACTGGTGGTGCGCCCAGGTGAACGTTTTGCCGTGGATGGCCGGGTCAGGGAGGGCCAGACCCAGGTCGATGAATCCATGCTCACAGGCGAGCCGCTGCCGGTAGCCAAAACGCTCAAGGACAAGGTGACGGGTGGCACCCTCAATGGCGACGGCCGGGTCATCGTGCAGGTGACCGCCACCGGTGTCGACACGGTGCTGGCGGGCATCATCCGGTTGGTGGAAGATGCGCAGGCGGCCAAGGCACCCATTCAGCGCCTGGTCGACAAGGTGAGCGCCGTGTTTGTGCCCGTTGTGCTGGTGCTGGCGCTGCTCACGCTGCTGGGCTGGTGGCTCAGTGGCGCAGCATTCGAAGTGGCCGTCATCAATGCCGTCACGGTGCTGGTGATTGCCTGCCCCTGCGCCCTGGGGTTGGCCACGCCCGCGGCCATCATGGCGGGCACCGGCGTGGCCGCCAAACACGGAATTTTGATCAAGGACGCGCAGGCGCTGGAGCTGGCCCACAAGGCCGACGTGGTGGTGTTTGACAAGACCGGTACGCTGACGTTGGGACAGGCGCGCCTGACTGATTTTGTGGTGCCGGCCGATGCCGATCAAGACGCCATGCTGACCCTGGCCGCCGCGTTGCAAAGCGGCAGTGGTCACCCGCTGGCCCGTGCCGTGGTCACCGCCGCCCAGGACAAGCAATTGACCTTGCCTGCGGTGACGCAGTTGCAGAGCACACCGGGCAAGGGCCTGCGCGGCCAGGTCAATGGCGGCGATTACGTCATTGGCAGCGTGCGCTGGATGGAGGAGCTGGGCGTGCATTTTGGTGAACTGGATGAACGCCGGAAAAGCCTGGCAACCCGGGGAGCCACGCTGGCGGTGATGGCGCAACGAAACCTTGCAAGCTTGCGGGCGCTGGCGCTACTGGCTTTTGGCGATGAACCCAAGGCCGAGGCCGGCGCCACCATTGCCACGTTACGGGCACGCGGTATCCGGGTGATGATGCTGTCGGGGGACAACTCTGACGCGGCACAGGCCATGGCCCAACGCGTCGGTTTACAGCCCGGTGAGGTCATCAGCGATGTGCTACCGGGCGACAAAGCCGCACATATCATCCGCCTCAAGCAACAAGGCCTGACCGTGGTAATGGTGGGCGATGGGGTCAACGATGCCCCTGCGCTGGCCGCTGCTGACGTCGGCATGGCCATGGCCAATGTGGGCGGTGGCACCGATGTCGCCATGCACGCAGCCGGCATCACGTTGATGCGCGGTGACCTGGCGCTGGTAGCTGCTGCGCTGGATATTTCGGACCGCACTGTCGCCAAGATACGGCAAAATCTGTTTTGGGCCTTTGTTTACAACGTGGCAGGTATTCCGCTGGCCGCATTCGGCTTTTTGAACCCGGTGATGGCCGGTGCCGCCATGGCGCTGAGCTCGGTGAGCGTGATGAGCAACGCACTGCTGCTCAAGCGCTGGCAACCCAAGGCATCTGACTGATCAAGTCAATCGCGGCGAGGGCGCCGCTCCTACAAATCTGTAGCCCGGATGCCAATCCGGGAGTTGTGTGATGCCGTTCAACGGGCGTCTGGCAGCTCGATCTTGACTTCCAGCACTTCCAGGTTGTCCTGACGTTCCAGATTGACCTTGATGTCATCTGGATTGATCTTGATGTACTTGCTGATGACGGCAATCAATTCGCGTTGCAGGTCTGGCAAATAGTCTGGCGTGGCAGGGCTGCGGCCATTGCGCTCATGCGCCAGAATGATCTGCAGACGCTCTTTGGCAAGGCTGGCGGTTTTCTTTTTCTCGCCCAGAAAAAATGAGAAAAAAGACATAGCCTCACTTCCCTCCAAACAGGCGCTTGAGCAAACCTTGCTTGGGCGGCTCGGTAAAGCGCATGGGTTTCTCTTCGCCCAGAAAACGGTCAATCAAGTCCTTGTAGGCCTCTGATACATCACTGCCTTCCATGTGCACGGCCGGTACCCCCTGGTTGGAGGCCTGCAGCACCGATTCGCTCTCTGGAATCACCCCGATCAGCTTGATGCGCAAAATGTCCTGGATGTCCTGCAGGGACAGCATTTGCCCCTGGTTGACACGGGCCGGGTTGTAGCGCGTGATCAAAAGATGTTCCTTGATCGGATCGAGCCCCTGCATGGCGCGGCGGGTTTTGCTGGACAACATGCCCAGAATACGGTCTGAGTCACGCACCGAAGACACCTCGGGGTTGGTCACCACCAAGGCTTCATCGGCAAAGTGCATGGCCATCAAGGCGCCAGTTTCAATACCGGCCGGGGAGTCACACACGATGAATTCGAAGTCCATGGCGATCAGGTCGTTCAGTACCTTTTCAACACCATCCTGCGTCAAAGCGTCCTTGTCACGCGTTTGCGAAGCCGCCAACACATAAAGTTTGTCGCACTGCTTGTCCTTGATCAGGGCCTGGTTCAGGTTGGCTTCGCCATGAATCACATTGATCAGGTCGTAGACCACGCGGCGCTCACAACCCATGATCAGGTCAAGGTTACGCAGACCCACGTCAAAGTCAATGACGGCCGTTTTGTGACCACGCATGGCGAGACCGGTAGAAAAACTGGCGCTGGTCGTGGTTTTACCCACGCCCCCCTTGCCAGAAGTCACCACAATAATTTTTGCCATTGGTAAAAGGTCTTTCAAAAAAATTAGGAATTCAGCGCTTCGAAAAGCAGCTTGTCTTGCCCGTCGCTACTCAAGCGGACTTGTGCCGGCTTGCCTTGAATGTCCTTGGAAAGCGGATTTTCGCTGGTACGGTAAACGCCGGCAATAGAGATCAATTCGGGTTCAAGACACAGTGAAAAAATACGCGCCCGGGTATTGCCGCTGGCTCCTGCCATGGCTTTGCCACGCAAGGGGGCATAGACATGAATATTGCCGTCAGCCACCACCTCGGCACCCATGTTCACCATGGCCAGCACCACAAGGTCGGCACCTCGGGCATAAACTTTTTGGCCTGAGCGCAAGGGCTTGTCGATCACCAGCGTCGATTGGGCAGGGACTTCGCGTATCACCTCACGAATAACTTCCCTGACCGATTCGACCACTGGCTTTTCAACTTGCTTCTTTTGCGTGACAGGTTTGCCGCGTGGCATGTCCGCTGGCGCTTCAATCAAACCACAGGCTAGTGCTTCATCGGCAATGGCCTTGCCGGCATTTCGAAACGCAATGGGCTTCAAGTGACATTGTTGCAATTTGGTCAGAAACTGCGGCAGAGCATCAGTCAAACTGAGTGATTCCAAATTGGAAAAATCAAGAACAAGAGCATCGTTATCAAAGAAATCAGGACTCTGACTGTCCGGACCGAACTGCTCGTCGAGATCTTCCATGAGACGAGCAAGCTCAGGTGTTTTTAACAGCAACGCGACCAAGGGCAGCTGCGTGCTTTTGATTTCAAAGGTGTTTGCCACGAAGCCTGAAAAAAATTGGGTGAAAAGTAGCTGGACAAACGGCAAGTGCCAAGTTGTTGTTTGCGGACAGGCAAATCTTACTTGATTCAGCTGCAAAAAAGGTCGCGAGTCAGCTTTTATTGTTTCTATGCACAGGTTTTTTTTGATTTTTTAAATGTTGCAAAAAACAGTTATAAATTTGCCTTTATTGTCTTCAACTAATTTATATTTTAAAGTAGTCGTAGTAGATAGAGTCTTCCAATTTCCGTGGATAAGTCAATTTACTTTATAAAAATCATAAACTTAAGCATGCTCTTCTGTTGTTGGGCACTATGCTTTTCATCTGCATCGTTAATTTGGATAACTTGAGATTTTTTTAAAAAATGTGGATAACTTTGATTTATCGGTTAATTTATCCACAGCTTTATACAGTCTGAAAATTCGCGCATTTTTTGACGGGTTGATAAAAAAAAGCCAAAAAAAAGCCCGGTAAAACCGGGCCTGGGGGTGAGGTCTGGGTACTTAGGGCTTGCCAGTGCTACCCATCCTGGCTTGAGCGTCGGCAATTTCAGCTTTGATGAGCTCGATGTCGGGCGAATTGGCTGGCAAGACCGACAGGACGTTTTTCCAGTGGCCAATGGCGGTTGCGTAATGGCCGCCCTGATAGGCTGCCTGGCCGGCCATCATCAAGGCCATGGGGTGCTTGGGTGCGATGGCCAGGGCTTTCTGGACCAGTTCGCCAGGTTGACCCAGCAGGCTCTTGTTGCGCATGGCCAGGGCATCAGCATATTGCGTTAGCAAGTCTGGGTCTGTATCGAGCAACTTGCCGGTTTTGGCATAGGCGGCAATCGCTTCATCCAGGCGGTTTTGCACCTTGTAAGCGCGTGCCAGCCGCGCCCAGCCAGCCAGGTCGTCCGGATTGTCTTTTAACCGCGCCGCCAGCCGATCCACCATCTGGTTGATCATCTCTGGGGTCATGCCGGCGGCCGCGCCAGCGGGCACCGGTGGCAGTGCGTTACTCGCACCGGCAGACAGACCACCTTTGGCGCGGGCATCGTCTATATTGGCTTGTACTTGCTGTGCATCGGGAGAGCCGGGCTGCAACAGATCCAGTAATTTTTCCCAACGTGCCACGGCGTTCTTATAGTCGCCACTTTGGTAGAGGGCGACACCGTCCATCATCAGCGCCATGGGATTCATGGGGTCCAGACGCAAAGCTTCTTCAATCATCTGTTTTGGTTTGCCTGCAAGATTGTTGCCGGCAAGCACCCCCAACACGTCGGCATGATCCAACAGTAGTTCAGGATCGGTTTTAACGATGTCGCCCGCTTTCTCAAAAGCCTGTTGTGCTTCTTCGAAACGTTCCATGGCCTTGTAGGATTTGGCCAGCATGACCCAACCTTTGCTGTCGTTCGGGTTGTCCTTGAGTCTGGCTGCCAGGGTGTCCACCATGTTGGCAAGCTGTTCGTTTTTGGTATGGTCAGCAGCGACAGGATTGATGGCTTCGGGTGTGCCCAATTGGAGATAGAGCCCCAAGGCCATGACCGGCAAGCTGATGCCAACCGCGACAGAAGTACGCCTGGCAGTCCAGAAGCCCGTTGTCTTTTCCTTTGGGATGGCTTCAAAGCTTTCCGTGTCGTCGAGCAAGCGCAGTTGCAGCTCGTCACGGGTGGTTTCAAAGTCTTGTTGGGTAATCACACCACGTGCCAAGTCGGCTTCCAGGGCACGCAGTTGGTCGCGGTGGATGGCGGCGTTAAGCTTTTCGCTTGAAATGCCTGCCACGGTATGTTTACGCAGTAGCGGACGCACGAGCCAAGCCACCACCAGCAGCGTTAAAAGCGCTGAAATGCCAATAAATACATTCATTTGGAAGAATCGGTTTCTTGAAGGAGTGCCTGCGCCCTGGCGCGTTGAGTGGCGTCGAGAACAGGTGTTTCTTTTTGTTTTTGATTACGCTTGATGATGTTGATCAGCAGCCACACCGCACCGATCAAGAGCAGCAGCGGTCCGAACCAGAGCAACCAGGTGGTCGGTTTGACCGGGGGCCGATACAAAACAAAGTCGCCGTAGCGACTGACTAGAAATTCTTTGATTTCTGCATCGGTCTTGCCATCCTTGATCAGGGTGCGTACCTCCCGGCGCAGATCCATGGCCAGGTCAGCGCGCGAGCCGGCGAGCGATTCGTTTTGGCACACCAGGCAGCGCAGTTCTTCGGCAATGACGATCAGGCGCTGCTCTACCACCGGGTCTTCGGCCAGTGGGACGGCTTCATTGGCATGGACGCCAAGGGCACAATGCAAGGCAAGAAACAGGGTGATCAGGAGTTTCATAGTTGGAGTTGCTTGATCAGCGGCACCAGTTGCTCACGCAGGGCTTCTTCGGTGAAGGGGCCGATTTGTTTGTATCGGATGATGCCTTGCTTGTCGATCAGGAAGCTCTCAGGCACGCCATAGACACCAAAGTCGATGCCGATGCGGCCGTCCGCATCAACGATGGCACGGGTATAGGGATCGCCGTAACGGGCCAGCCATTGCATGCCATCTGACTCCTTGTCTTTGTAGTCCAGACCGATGATGGGCAGCGGATTGGTTTTGACAAATTCAACCAGCAGCGGGTGCTCCACCCGACAGGCCACGCACCAGGAAGCCCAGGTGTTAAGCAACCAGACTTGGCCCAGCATGTCTTTGTTGGAAAACGTCTCACCCGGCTTGCCCAGCACCGGGGCAGTGAAGGCGGGTGCGGGCTTGCCAATCAGGGGCGACGGTATTTCATGCGGCTTGAGCGTCAGACCAACTGCTAAAAAACCAAGCAAGACAACAAAAATAGCCAGCGGGATATACGCTTTTTTCATGCCACCGCGCCCTTGACATCATTCAGGTTCAACTTGGCAGCCACTTTTCTGCGGTAGCGTTTGTCCAGCGCCGCCATGCCGCCGCCAATAGCCATCAGGAAACAGCCCATCCAGATCCAGTTGATGAAGGGCTTGTGGTAAACGCGCATGGCCCAGGCGGGTTTACCCGGACCTTCCAGCCGCTCACCCAGCGACACGTAAACATCGCGCGTCAGACTGCTGTCAATGGCGGCTTCGGTCATGGGCATGGTCGACGAGAAATAGGTTCGTTTTTCCGGGTGGAGCACGCGCAGCACACGGTCGCCCTTGATCAGTTCCACATCGCCCCGGTCAGCGCTGTAGTTCGGTCCCGGTACCTGATTGATACCGGTCAGGCGGAAGGTGTAGCCGCCGACCTCAACAGTGTCGCCAATGGTCATGCGCACGTCCTTTTCGGTTTCATACCCCTTGACCATGGTGATGCCGACCACACACACGGCAATGCCGATGTGCGCCACATGCATACCCCAGTAAGAAATGGGCGTGGATTTCCAGTTGGCTGTGTCCATGAATTGACGGTACATCTGTACGAACGATGCCAGCACGATCCAGATCGACAAAGTAAGACCCATGGCCACCAGCGCCGACCATTCACCCGCCAGCAAGGGCGCCGTACAGCCCAGAAGCACAGAAACAATGGCAATCGGACGCAGTTTTTGGGTCAGGTTGGCCACGCTGTCGTTTTTCCAGCGGGCGTAGCTGCCAATGACCATGAACAGCAGCACCGGTGTCATGATCGGCGCAAAAACAGCATTGAAGTAAGGTGGCCCCACCGACAGCTTGCCCAGATTCAGGGCGTCAATGATCAGCGGGTAGAGCGTGCCCAGCAACACGGCTGCCGCGGCCGTGGTCAGCAGCACATTGTTGACCAGTAAAAAAGTCTCGCGGGAAACCAGCGAGAACGAGCCACCCGCGCGCACTTTGCCGGAGCGTGCGGCAAACAAAATCAGTGAGCCGCCGACGACCACCGCCAGAAACAGCAGGATGAAAACACCGCGCTTGGGGTCGGTGGCAAAAGCATGCACCGAGGTCAAGACGCCCGAGCGCACCAGGAAGGTGCCTAGCAGACTCAGCGAAAAGGCAATCAGCGACAGCATGATGGTCCAGCTTCTGAACAGGCCCCGTTTTTCCGTGACAGCCAGCGAGTGAATCAGCGCGGTGCTGACCAGCCAGGGTAAGAATGAGGCGTTTTCAACCGGGTCCCAGAACCACCAGCCGCCCCAGCCCAGTTCGTAATACGCCCACCAGGAACCCAGGGCAATACCGATGGTCAGGCAGATCCAGGCAGCGGTGGCCCATGGCCGGGTCCA